>PMBP01000274.1 GCA_003152975.1 Phycisphaerales bacterium
TCAAGCGTTGACCGGAGATTTCAGATTCCCGAGAGGATCGTTGACCCCGGGGGGTGTTCTGGTAGAATCCATGATGTATCGAAGACCTAAAAAAATCGAATGCATCGACTTTGATTTGACAAGGAGACCATCCATGAATCACAAACGAATTTCCACTCTCGCCAGATGTGCGGGCCTGTTATGCGTACTGGCCTGGGTCGTCGGAGCCGCATCGGCAACCGAGTTCCATGTTTCCATTCAAGGCAATGACGGCAATGACGGCTCGTCGGCCAAACCGTTCAAGACGATCTGGGCGGCCGCCCAGATCGCACAATCCGGCGACACCATCACCGTGCACGAGGGGACCTACCGCGAACGGATCACTCCGCCCCGCGGCGGCGAGTCGGACTCCAAGCGAATCGTGTATCAGGCGGCTACCGGCGAGAAGGCGGTCATCAAGGGCTCCGAGGTCGTCAAGGGTTGGGAGAAGGCGCAAAACGACACCTGGAAAGTCGTTATCCCGAACAGTTTCTTCGGCGACTTCAATCCATACAACGATCCGATCAAAGGCGACTGGTTCGATCCCCGCGGGCGAGTTCACCACACCGGGGCCGTCTATCTGAACGGCCACTGGCTCATCGAGGCGGCCAAGCTGGAGGATGCGCTGGCACCGGTGGGCCAGGCAACGCCGGGGATCGCCGGCGGAGGGGATTACCTGCTGAATGTGGCCTGGATCAAACCCGAACTGACGACGGGCCGGGTTGCGGCAGACAGCTTCGCCGCCCAGCAGGGCGTCCAAACAGCGGCCTGTTCCGAAGGCGGCCAGTGCATCGGCTGGATCGAGAATGGAGACTGGGTCCGCTATGACAAGGTCGATTTCGGCCCCGGCTCCGAGCAGGTCGAGATCCGCGCCGCCTCGGTCACCGAAGGCGGCATCATCGAGCTTCGACTGGATTCGACCGGCGGACCGCTACTGGGGACCTGCTCGGTTGCCAACACCGGCGACTGGCAATCCTGGTCCTCCTTCCGCGCGATGATCAAGCCCACCCGCGGAGTCCACAACCTGTGCCTGGTGTTCAAGGCCCGCAAGTCAGGCCCGACGGCGACAGATACCGCGCTATGGTTTGCGAAGGTGGACGGGGAGAACACAACGATCTGGGCACAGTTCCCCGGCGTCAACCCCAACGAGGCCGAGGTGGAGATCAATGTCCGCCGGGCGGTGTTTTACCCGGACAAGCCGGGCATCAACTACCTGACCGTGCGCGGCCTGACGATGATGCACGCGGCTACGCCTTGGGCCCCGCCGACGGCCGAGCAGCCGGGCCTGATCGGCACGCACTGGAGCANNGGCTGGATCATCGAGAACAACGACATCCGGTATTCGACCTGCGTCGGCATCAGTCTCGGCAAATACGGCGACCAGTATGACAACACCTCGCAGAACTCCGCCGAGGGCTATGTCGAGACGATCAACCGGGCGACGAAGAACGGCTGGAATAAGGACACGATCGGCCATCACATCGTGCGGAACAACCACATCTCCAACTGCGAACAGGCGGGCGTGGTCGGGAGTTTGGGCGCGGTGTTTAGCACAATCACAGGAAATGACATCCATGATATCCATATTCGCCAGTTGTTCTCCGGCGCCGAGATGGCGGGGATCAAGATTCACGCCGCGATCGACACCGAGATCAGCGGCAACCACATCTACCGCACCTGCCGGGGGATCTGGCTGGACTGGATGGCGCAGGGCACACGGGTGACCGGTAACCTGTTGCACGACAACGGCCCGGCCGAGGATCTGTTTGTGGAAGTGGACCACGGTCCGTTTATGGTGGACAACAACATCTTCCTGTCGCGCACCTCGCTGCTGGATATGTCCGAAGGCGGGACCTTCACCCACAACCTGTTTGCCGGGCACATCCGGCCGGCCCCGGAACTGAGCCGCGAAACGCCGTTTCACAAGCCCCATTCGACCGAAGTGGCGGGCCTCAAGAACATCCGCGGCGGCGATCACCGGTATTACAACAACATCTTCGTGGGCAATGAAGGTCTGGCTCTCTATGACAAGGCGGCCCAGCCGGTGCAGATGGCCGGCAATATCTTTCTGAAGGAGGCCAAGCCCTGCGCGGCGGAAAAGAACCCGATGGTCCTGCCGCAGTTCGATCCGGCGGTCAAACTCGTGGAAGAAGGCAAGGCCCTCTATCTTGAGATCAAGCTGGATGCCTCCTTTGCGGCACAGACCCGTCCGTTCGTTACGACCGCCCTTCTGGGCCAGACGACCGTCTCTGCCCTGCCCTTCAAGAATCGCGACGATTCGCCTTTGGAGATCGGCGCCGACTTCCTGGGCAAACCCCGAAACCGCTCCAATCCTTCAGCGGGTCCCGTTGAACAGCCCGGCACCGGGACCCTTCGTATCAAGGTCAGGTGAGCCGTTCGAAGTTTTCTTCCCCTTCCGAATTTGTAACATAAGGTCAGGTAAACCATGAGAACAGGTTGGCAATGCATGTTGGGAGTGGTTTTGGTTGTTATTGGGATCGTTGTTGCCGCCCCTGCCGGCGGGCCGGATTTGAACGGAACGACTGATGTTGCGGTGCCGAAAAACGCCCTCGGCTATCCCAGCAGGGACGCAAACCTGGACGCACTGCCGGGATTCCAGAATCCGCCNNCCGGGCTACGGCGAGGTGCCGTATTGGTGGTGGACGGGCGACCCGCTGGATGTGGACCGGCTGATCTGGCAGCTCGATCAGTTGCACCAGAAGGGCATCAGCGGCGTGCAGGTCAATTACGCCCACGAGGATTCACCGGGCTGGCCGACCTATGCGGCCGAGCCGCCGATCTTCAGCGAATCGTGGTGGCGGATCTGGGGCCGGGTTGCCGAGGAGTGCCGCAAACGCGGGATGGGGATCGGCCTGAGCACTTACACGCTGGATTGGACGGGAGCGGACAATCTGTTCCGAAAGCTCTTCTATTCCAAGCCGGAGCTCAATGCGCTCACGCTTGCCCCCCTGCCGCGCCAGCGTCTCAATGCCGGCCAAACGGTCACCGTCGCGGTGCCTGCCGATCTGGTCGCGGCGCGGGCCTATCGCGCCGACGGCGGCCAACTCCAGAGCGGCGGCATCGACCTGATGGCGAATGTTCGCGACGGGAAACTGACCTGGACAGCCCCCGACGGTTCGTGGGAACTGTGGGTGCTCGGCGCCGAGCGGCAGGCCAATACACTCAACCCCCTGCTTGGCGGCATCGGCGAGATTGTGATCCGCGACTTTTACCAGCGTTTCCAGGACGCCACGCCGAACAAGTCCTACGAAGGGCTCAACTACTTTTTCAACGACGAACTGCAGATCGGCGGCGGCGCCCATGTCTGGAACTCGGATTTCGCGGCCGAGTTCGAGAAACGCAAGGGTTATGACCTGTTCGATATTTTACCAGCATTATGGAGTGATATTGGCGCCTTGACGCCCAAGGTCCGCATGGACTACGCCGATGTGCGGATGGCAATGATGGAGGAACGCTTCTTTGAGCCGATCTACCACTGGCACGCATCGCGCGGCCTGATTTTCGCCTGCGACTCCGGCGGTCGCGGTCTGCAACCCGACGAGTTTGGCGACTATTTCCGCGTCACGCGATGGTATTCGGCGCCGGGCCACGACACACCCGGCGGCCAGGCCGACCTGATCAAAGGGAAAGTCTCCTCCTCGATCGCCAGTCTCTACCGTCGGCCGCGTGTGTGGCTGGAGGGTTACCACAGTCTGGGCTGGGGAGCGACACCGGAACGGCTGATGTACGCTACCCGCGAGAATTATCTTTACGGCTGCACGCTGCTGAACCTGCACGGCCTGTACTACAGCACGCACGGCTCGTTCTGGGAATGGGCGCCGCCCTGTTACCACTTCCGCATGCCCTACTGGGACCACATGGGGGTGTTCCTGAAATACTTCGAACGCCTCTCGTATCTGCTCAGCCAGGGCCGAATGGTCTGCGATGTGGCGGTGGTGTATCCGGTTGCGCCGTACGAGGCGGGATTGGACGGCCAGAAGGCCACACAGACGGCCTTCGATACCGCCCGGGCCCTCATGGCCACCGGAATCAACTTTGAATTTATAGATGCCGACTCGTTGGCACGGGCCAGCATCCGCGACGGCCGACTGGAAGTCGCCGATTCCTCGTATCGCGCGCTGGTCTTCCCGGCGATGGAAGCGATACGCTGGTCGTCGCTGGAAAAGGCGGGCAGCTTTGCCAAGGCCGGCGGACTGGTGCTGAATGTCGGCACACTGCCGTTTGCCAGCGATCGCGCCGGCCGGGCCGACAAAGAACTGGACGCGCTGGTGGCCGCGACATTTGCCGACAAGAACCGACCGGCCAAGCCGGCCGATGTTCCGGCGACGATCCTGGCGGCGTTCCCTCCCGACACTCACGCCGACAAGCCCGTTCGTTCGCTCCATCGCAAGGTCGGGCCACGCGATGTTTACATGGTCATGGATGCGCTGAAGAACTCGACAGTCGAGTTCCGCGCCAAGGGCCGGGCCGAGTTGTGGGACCCGTGGACCGGTGTGACGCGGCCGCTGCGGGTACTGGGCGAGACGGCGACCGGCACGAAGGTGGAGTTGCCGCTGGAAGAGTACGAGGCGCAGATCGTGGTGTTCACGCCGGGGCAGAAGCATGTCAATCCAACACCGCGGCCGGAGCGGCCGGTGCAGACGATCGCACTGGACGGCGAGTGGGAGTTCGAGCTGAAGCCGACAATGGATAACCGTTATGGAGATTTTCGTCTGCCGGCCGATGACATGATCATCGGCCCTGAAGCACGCATCTTCCGTCACGCCGTCGAGAGCGGCGATGCGGCCGACTGGAAGACGCCCGGCTTTGACGACAGCCGATGGGAGCGAGCCACTTACAATTTCGGGCCGCAATTCTGGCTGCTGGGACCGCTCCCGGCCGATGCTGCAGGCGATGCGCTCGACGCAGAACTGGCCAAACTGGCGCAGGTAAATCCCCAGGAAGCGGTCACCGTGGCCGGAAAGTCATTGTCCTGGCGGCTTTATAGCTTCTCTTGGCGCCAAGGACTTGAAGGCGATCCCGGCCACCAGGGCTGGCACGGCCTCAAGGAAAATGTCACTGACCATTTCCTTTGTCTGGGCAAACGCGGCGACGCGATGAACGAGTTCAAGTACGAACCCGAGGCGGCAGGCAGTCGCTATTATCTCTGGACCAGCGCGACCGTCGATCGCCCGACAGACGCCCACATCGTGGCCAGCACCCGACAAGAGGGCGAAAAACCTCACGCCTCCGAGGTGTTGACCCCGGCAGCGGTTTACCTCAACGGTACGCGCATCAACGACCTCAAGCAGGTCGTATCGCTCCGGACCGGGGCCAATCCGATCCTGGTCCGTTATGACCATGCGGGTCGCGGCTATTTTGTTTTGAAACGCGATGGCGCCGATGCGAAACCGACGAACCGAACGCCGCTGTCGATGACCTGGTTCGACGATCCCTCGGTGATTCGGTTCGACATCCATGCCGGGAACAAACCGGCCGAATGGTTCCGCTTCACCGCGCCGCCCGGCCTTAGCGCAATGACGGTCACCGCCAAAGGGGCCGTAGAGGCATGGGCCGACGGTCAGCCCATGCGTGCCGCGGGACAGGGCCGTTTCGAGGCGGCAGTGCCGTTGCCGCGCGCGTCCGTCGTCGCTCTGCGCGTTGTTCCCGAAACCGGGGTCAGTGGTACGGCCGTCTTTCCCGATCCGGTCCGCCTCGAATGCCAAGCCGGTACCGCCATGCCGGGCGACTGGTCAAAGGCGGGAACGCTGGAGTGTTACTCTGGCGGCGCATGGTATCGTAAGTCAATGACGCTGACGCCCGAACAGGCACGAGGTGAAATCACGCTCAACCTCGGCAAAGTGGTGGCCACGGCCGAAGTCCGCGTGAATGGACAACCGGCCGGGATCCTTGTCGCGCCGCCGTGGCGTGTGGATATCTCCCAACAGGTCAAGCCCGGCGAAAACCGGATCGAGGTGCTGGTGTTCAACACGCTGGCCAACCACTACCTGACCATTCCGACCCGCTATCGGGGCGAGTTGACATCCGGCCTGCTGGGCCCGGTAACTTTGGAGGTCACGGCATCGAAGTAGCCGAAAGGGGGCGATCTGACGACGGGAAGCCCCCCGATCCCAGCCCGCCACAATTTCTTGCGGCCCTTGCATTGACTTGGTACGGCGGATATAATACCCATATGGAGAAAACGATATATACGCGATCGTGGGCGAGCGGTATCGCGAAGGGCTTTTCGCGAGACCTGTTTCGCAGCGCGTTGTTTGCGTCAATCCTGTTGGTCGGGTTCCTCGGTGTTTTTTTTCTGATGAGACCCACAGAGGATCTTTCGTATTACGATCAATCCCCCATTTCGATTCCCGGGATTATCAGCTTGGCGTTTCTGTCGTTTATCGTTCTGGTGGCTTGCTGTTATATTGCCCTGTTCATCGTGGCGGATGATCGGCAATGGGGAATCCGGGAACCGACGGTCCCGCACATCTGGGACGACCGGGAGGAACGGTGGATCACCAGCACGGTTTCGTTTGCCCATTACCTCGAGGAGCGGGGATCGCACATTGAGGCGGCGCTGGTTCAATATGACGATCCTCGGGTGGCGGCCCATCGGCTGATCGACAAAGTTGACGAGCGGACGCTTCAGTTGTACCTGTCGCTGCTGTCGGCGATGCAGATGGAACGGGAGCGGGCGCGGGTCGAATGGATCGAAGCAAGCCCCAAAACCCTGGACGGCAAGACCCGGCGAGCGCAATAGGATGGACACGCCGATGGATCGGATTCTGATGCGGCGCGACTTTCGAACTTCCCAACGAATCCTTTTGACTTCATTTTCACTCCTGTTATCCTCTTTTACCCCCCTGCTGCACGGAGTCGAGCTTCGGGTCGATGGTTCGCAGCGGTTGGGAACGATCCGTCCGCTGCACGGGGTCAACAACGGCCCGCTCAACCAGGGGGGAACGATCGATCTGTCGGAGTATTATCGACAGGCCGGATTTCCGATGGCTCGGCTGCACGACAGCGAGTGGCCCGATCCGGACATTGTGGATATCCACGCCATCTTTCCCAACATGACGGCCGATCCGGAAAAGGCGGACAGTTACGATTTTTCCCGGACGGACGATTACATCTCGGCGATTGTCAATACCGGAACGGGAATCGTCTATCGGCTCGGCGAGAGCATCGAGCACACCGGCAAAAAATACCGCGTCAACCCGCCGGCGGACATGGACAAATGGGCCCGGGTATGCGTGGGGATCATCCGGCACTACAACGATGGCTGGGCCGGCGGGTTTAGGCACAACATCCGTTACTGGGAGATCTGGAACGAGCCGGAGAACCGGCCGGCAATGTGGACGGGAACCGACGAGCAGTATTTTCGGCTGTATGGGACCGCGGCCCGGGCCATCAAGGCGGCCTTTCCCGACTTGAAGGTCGGAGGCCCGTCGATCGGATACCCTGGAGACATGGAAGGCGACACGCTGAAAGCCACGGACTTTCTGAAGGCATTCCTGAAGACCTGCAAAGACCAGCAGGCCCCGCTGGACCTTTTTTCGTGGCACACCTATTCCTATGAACCATTCATCTACGCTAAAAAAGCGAGGGAGATTCGCAAGCTGCTCAACGAATACGGGTTTGAAAAGACCGAGATCCACCTGAACGAATGGAACTTCCTGCCGGAAAACAACTGGCGGCCGATGTCTCTGGCCGGACAGGGATTCGAGCGGCGGCGATGGTACGACATCATGGGCGGGCCGGAGGGTGCGGCATTTCTGGCCTGTGTGCTGAGCGACCTGCAGGATAGCCCCGTGGATGTTGGGAATTATTACAGCGGTGAGACCAGTTCGTTCGGCCTGTTCGACCGGTTCGCCGTGCCGAAGAAGACCTACTACGCGATGCGGGCGTTCCGGATGCTGCTGGATACGCCCAATCGGGTCCGGGCGCAAGGGTGGGGCAGCGAGCAGGGAACGATCCTGGCTGGAAGCAATACCGACGGGAGCCAATGGACGGTGCTCATCAGTTACCACCGAAGCCGGGAAGCGGAACTGAAGCTGACGATCGCAGGGCTTCCAAAGGCGGCGTATCACTGGCAATTTTCCCTCCTGGATGCCCAGAATAATCTGGAACCGGTGCGGACCGGGGAATTGGCCGAAGACGGCGTCATCGCCGATCGGCTCAACGGGCCGTGCGTAATCGTGGTCCGGCTCCAGCGGTAAGGGAACGGAACTGACAAGATTCCCTCCATCGAGATCACGCGGAGAGATCCGGGTTCCGGGGGGATTATTCGTTTGTCTTCGATGGGGAATATCAGCACCGTTTTTTTCGGCCACTTTTTTCTTGCAAATTGAAAATTATCCCGTATAGTTTTTGCCGCACGGGGGAAGTAATTTTCCCCGTGTATAACGGCTCCGAATTGAACCCATAAGCAGAACGGATAAGGGTATCGCTATGGCAGTATTGGTACAGAAATTCGGCGGGACCTCGGTGGCGGACGCCCAGAAGATCCGCCGGGCGGCCGGGCGGGCATTGAATGCCGCCAAACAGGGCTTCCAGGTTGTCGTGGTGGCCTCGGCCCGAGGGCATCAGACCGACCACCTGATCGCCGACGCGCTGGAGGTCAACCCCAACCCGCCCAAGCGGGAAATGGACATGCTCCTGAGCACCGGCGAGCAGCAGACGGTCTCGCTTTTCGCGATGGCGCTGGAGGGGATGGGGCAAAAGGCCATCAGCTTCACCGGCGCGCAGATCCAGATGATGACGGACAACTCGTACACCAAGGCCCGCATCCAGAGCATCGGCGTCGATCGTATCTTCAACAAGCTCAACGAGGGCTACATCGTCATCGTCGCCGGCTTTCAGGGCGTCGATGAGCAGGGCAACATCACCACGCTGGGCCGGGGCGGCTCGGACACCAGCGCCGTGGCCCTGGCGGCGGCGCTGAAGGCCCAGATGTGCGAAATCTTCACGGATGTCGATGGGGTCTATACCTCCGATCCGAGGAAGTACCCCAAAGCCGTCAAGATGGACCAGATCAGCTACGATGAGATCCTGGAATTGGCTAGTCTCGGCGCCGGCGTAATGCACAGCCGGAGCATCGAGTTCGGCAAGAAATACAATGTGATCATCCATGTTCGCAGCAGTATGAACGATAGCAAGGGAACCATTATTACGCACGAGGTACCGCAGATGGAAGGCATATTAGTTTCGGGAGCCACGATCCAGAAGGATCTGGCCAAGATCGGATTGGTGGATGTCGATAACAAGCCCGGCAACGCGGCCAAGGTCTTCGCGCAACTGGCCGAGGCCAAGATCGTCGTCAACGACATCATCCAGACGGAGGTCAGCGCCGACAAAGCGAACCTGTCGTTCACCTGCGCCAAGAGCGATCTGGGCGACGCCAAGAAGGTGATCGAGAAGATGCAGTCGCAGGTCAACTGCAAAGCGATCTTCGTCCGCGACGACATCGCCGAGGTGTCGGTGGTGGGCGTGGGGATGCGGTCGCACTATGGCGTGGCGACCAAGCTCTTTAAGGCGCTGGCCGACGCCAAGGTCAACATCGACTCGATCACGACCAGCGAAATCCGGATCAGTTGCATCGTGGACCTCAAGGACGGGGACAAGGCGCTAACCGTGGTCTGCGACGCCTTTGAACTGGACAAGCCCGTGGATCAGCGGAAGTAACATTCTCAATCTCGTCACGAATTCGACAACCCGGTACCGTAAGGTATCGGGTTGTTTTTTGGCAAGAGCGATTGATTATTGACGATTGACTATTGCTGAATTGTACAAACCGTGCGATCGTCATCCCTCCTGTCGGAGAACAGGTACAGGGTATGGGGCGAAGAAAACGGAATATCGGGGTGCGCAGGGCGATGAGCCGACGGCGGAGAAATCTGCTGGCGGTGGTGGTGATTGTCCTGCTGGCCTTGCTGGGAATGATGGATCGGCGATTCGGCGGGGGATTGCGCCAGAGTATCTCGCACTGGGGAGGGGATTGGGACGAGTATTCGAAGTACCATAACCGGTCATTCCCTGTCGTGCATGTCGTCGATGGCGACACGCTGGACCTGGGAATCCCCGATGGAACGCATCCCACAACGCGGGTACGGCTGCTGGGGATCGACACGCCGGAAAAGCGGATCGGTGACACTCCCGCGGCGTACTACGGCCCGGAGGCAACCGAGTATACAACGGGTATTGCCCTGGGGCGGGAGGTAACGGTGCTGCTGGACACGATCGGCGATGTGCGGGACAAATATGGCCGATTGCTGGCGTACATCCGGTTGCCCGACGGGAGCATCCTCAGCGAGCAGCTCATCGGCAACGGATACGGCTATGCCGACCTGCGGTTTAGGCACAGCCATTTCGACGCGTATGTCGCGCTGCAGCAGCGGGCGATGGACAGCAAGGCGGGCCTGTGGTCCAAGGTCCGGCGCGATCAATTGCCGCCGTGGCTGCAACGGGAACGGCCGGACCTGCTCAAGAAGGTCCGCTGAGGACGATCACTTTCCGCTGCTGACCTGCCGCACGGCCTCGAGGACGGCGGGCTTGCCGGCGACACCTTCCCAGTTATAGACGCAGATGAAGCGGCACTTGGGATCGGCGAGGGATTTCTCGATCGCGGTTTTCCATTCGGCCGTATCGTCGGGTTTCTGGAGTAGCCATTCGGCGGCGGCCCAGAACGGGGCTTCCGAGGATCGAAGGACGCCCTGCACCCCCCTGTCGTTGGCGGGATTGTCGGCGTAGCGATAGAAGCTCCAGCCGGGACAGGAATAGCGGTTCAGTGCCGTCAAATAAAGCCGCTCGCTATCCTTCCATCCTGCCGAGTGCGTGAAAATTCGTTCGCGGGGGAAACCGGCCTCGGCGACGACGCGGGCGAGATCTTCCAGATGGCAGGCGACAACCCGGCAGAGGTCGTCTTCGGTGATTGCGCCGGAGGAACGGATCCCGGCCGAGCGGACCGAGGCGTAGCCGATCTGGACCTGGCCGCGGGCCAGGACATCGTCGGTCTTCAGGCCTGTCTGCGGGTCCTTCGAGGCAGGCTGACCCAGCATCTCATTGCCGCCGGGATAATACCAGGCGTTGACGCCGATAGAGCTTTCCCAGCCGACATTGATCCCGATCAGCAGGTCCTTCTGGTCGGGCGGCAGCGACTGCCACCAGTTCAGGATAATCGGGAGCATCAAAGCCATCTTGTCGTGACAGGCCTTGCGATACTTCGGGCTAAACAGGTTCGGCGGCGGAAGGATGCGGATCTGGCTGCCCCAGTTGCGCCACGCGATGCGGATAGCGTTGTCCGGCGACCAGCCGGTCCACTCTACATTGGTGCGGTTGGCCGGATCGTAGCCGGGCTTGGCCGGGTCCCACCAGTTCCACAGCTCCGGCGCCGCCGACCACCAGTTCTCGCCGTCGAGCTTGATGAGGACCGGCGTGCGGGTCTGGCCGGCGGCATCGAGGAACCGCCGCAGGGACTCGAGGGTGTCGGCATCGGAGGTGTTCAGATAAGAGAAAATGAAAGCGACCCTGACGCGGCGGCGAGAATCGGATGATGCAGGGAACAGGTTGGTGATCTCGGCCAACCCCTGCGGGGTGATCGACTGAGGGCGATTCTGATTGAAGGCCAGGCCGGGGGTTCGATTGAAGAGGATGTACTGGGCCGGATCCCCGGCCAGACAGGACAACAACAGGCACATCCACGATGCAGTCATAGAGCAAACTCCCGATTCAAGATTCGTTGCCGGCTATGTTCGCATGAATCGGCCGATCCGGCAAGGGCAAAACAGATATTGAATCTCCTATGCCTTCAACCCATTCGATGGACCGACTGAACCCTTGACGATTCGATCGATGGGGGGTAAAGTGATGGAGTTCAAATGAAATTGATTTTCGAAAGGAATGATTGTGACCCAAGCGAATATCAGTTTGTACTACAAGAATGTCACGGCCGAGGTCCTGGGGCCGGAACACGGGATCAACCGGGACCAGTTTTCGGAAATAGCAGCCAAGACGACCGCGGCGATCGAGAAGGTCAACCAGGTCCGCGCGGCCGGCAAGACGCCCTATCGGGACCTGCCGTACAAGGCCGCGTATGCGGCCTCGGCCAAGAAACTGGCGGCCGAGATCGCCGGGGCCTGCGAAAATTTCGTCGTGCTGGGGATCGGCGGCTCGGCGCTGGGCAATATCGCGTTGCAGACGGCGCTGAACCCCTACCTCTACAACACCGACGACAAGCAACGCAAGGGCCCGCGATTGTTCGTGCTCGACAATGTCGATCCGGCGCAGCTTGGCTCGTTCCTGGACTGGATCGGCGACAAGCTGGATCGGACCTGGTTCAATGTCATCAGCAAGAGCGGCCGCACGGCCGAGACCGCGGCACAGTACCTGATCCTCCAGCAGATGCTGCAGGAGCGGCTGGGACCGGCCGGATTCCGGGAACATGTCATCGCGACGACCGACCCAAAGAAGGGCACCATGCGGCAGATCACCGACAAGTACGGCTTCCGTTCGTTGGTCGTGCCGGACGGCGTGGGCGGGCGGTTCAGCGTGCTGAGCCCCGTGGGCCTCTTGAGCGCTGCCGTCTGCGGGATCGACATCGACGAGTTGCTGGCTGGCGCCGCGGATATGAACCAGCGGGTCAAGAACACGGGCTTTTTTGCCAATCCGGCGGCGATTCTGGCGGGCGTAAACCATCACTTTTATCAGCGAGGCAAGCGGATCTCCGTGATGATGCCCTATGCGTACGGCCTCAAGGACCTGTCGGACTGGTACCGCCAGCTCTGGGCGGAAAGTCTCGGCAAGGCCAAGAATATCCATGGCGAGATGGTGTTCGTCGGCCCCACGCCTGTCAAGGCGCTGGGCGCGACCGACCAGCACAGCCAGGTGCAGCTCTACCGCGAAGGACCCAATGACAAGATTTTCACTTTCCTGCAGGTCCAGGAATTCGCCCGGGACCTGACGATCGGGCCGGCGCCGGATTGTGCGCCGGAGCTGGGGTACCTCGCCGGCGCCAAGATGTCCAAGCTGATCAACTGCGAAAAGCTGGCGACCGAGTATGCTCTCGTCAAGGACCTGCGGCCGTGCATGACGATCCTGTTTGAGCGGGTCGATGCGCGGACGGTTGGGCAATTTCTGTATCTGTATGAAGTGGCCACCTCCATCGCGGGGCGGCTGTTCGAGATCGACGCATACGATCAGCCGGCCGTCGAGCTGGGCAAGGATGCGACGATGGCCCTGATGGGGCACCCGGACTACGCGGCGATGGTGGCCAAAATCCAGCCGATCGCGACGATGGATCCGGCGTACCGGATTTGAGGCCCAAGATGATGGCCAAGCCAAACGGCCCGGCGAAGGGCGGAACGGATTTTGTGGTTATCATGGCCGGCGGCGCGGGGCGGCGGCTGTGGCCGTTGAGCCGGCTGAATCGGCCCAAGCACCTGCTGCCGCTGTTCGGCGGAAAGAGCTTGATGCAATTGTGTTACCAGCGCGTATCGGGGCTGGTCGAGCCGGAGCGGATTCTCGTCCTGACCAATCGGCTTTTCGTCGACGCCATCCGCAAGGCGATTCCGGAGTTGCCCAAGGATAATCTGGTCGCCGAACCGGAGATTCGCGACACGGCCGCGGCGATCGGACTGGCGGCGACGATCGTCAGCAGCGCCAGCCCCGACGCGGTGATGGCGGTGGTGACGGCTGACCAGCTCATCGAGCCGGCGAAGGATTTTCGCACTGCCGCCCGGGATGCCCTGCGATTCGTCCACGACCACCCGCAGGCAATGGTCACCTTCGCCGTCAAGCCCACCTTTGCCAGCACGCAGTTTGGGTACATCAAGCTTGGCCCGGCGACGAAGTACGACGGCTGCGTCAATGCCGTATCCCCGGTGGTGGCGTTCAGGGAAAAACCCAACGAGGCCACAGCTCAGCAGTATTTCGCCGACGGCGGCTTCGCGTGGAACAGCGGCATGTTCGTCTGGAAGGCGGCGACGATCCTGGGGCACCTGCGGGCCAATCTGCCTGCGGCGGTCGAACCGCTGGAGGCGATCGGCAAGGCGTGGAAGGGCCGCGGACGGGCCAAGGCCCTGGCCGAGTGGTTCGGCAAGATCCCGAAAATCAGCATCGACTATGCCGTCATGGAAAAGGCCCCGCAGGTCCATGCGATCCGGCTGGATTGCCGGTGGCACGACCTGGGGTCGTTTGTGGCGCTGGCCGAGGTGATCGACCTGGACGAGCGGCGAAACCTGGTCGTGGCCGAGAACCGCGAGTTGCTCGATTCCCGCGACAACATCATCGTCAGCGGCCAGCCCGGCCATCTTGTCGCGTGCATCGGCGTAAAGAACATGCTGGTCGTTCACAGTGCCGACGCGACGCTGGTCTGCCCGATCGAAGAGGCCGGCCGGCTCAAGGAACTGCTTGACCGGATCCAACAAAACGCCGGCGAAAAATATCTGTAACAATTCAGATTGTCATTCCCACGAAAGCGGGAATCCAGTTTGTTATATATTCCCGTTTTTAATATTCGAGATTGTTTAGAATTTAGAATTTCGTGCTTAGGATTTTTCCTTTGCGGTATCTGGCGGTGGATTATGGTCGAAAGCGAACGGGGCTGGCCCTCTGCGACGAGGGCGAGACGATGGCCTCGCCGCTGGTTGTGGTCGAGGGCACGACCGGCCTGATCGAACGGATCAAGCAGACCCTCGCCCGCGAAAAGATCGGAGCAATCGTGCTGGGCCTGCCGCTGAACATGGACGGCACCGAGGGCCCGCAGGCTGCGGAGGTCCGGACCTTTGGCGGGCTTCTCCAACAACGGCTGAAGGTTCCCGTGAAATTTTTCGACGAGCGGCTCAGCAGCTTTGATGCCGAAGAGAAACTCGTCGGGATGGACCTGACGCGAGGGAAAAAGAAAAAACGCCTGGACGCAATCGCCGCCGCGGCCTTCCTGCAGGCGTTTCTCGATTCCCGCAGAAAGGCCGACAGCGGCGGCTGATTTCCGTTATTTCGCCAACGGGGCCAACTCGATTCGCCAGACATTGATGGCCTTCCACGCGGCCGGATCGGCGGCACGGAGGACGAGGTGGTAGATGCCGGGCTTGTCGAAGTTCAGCTTGCCCAGATCAACCCAGCTACCCTTGTCCCAGGTACCCGAAGAGGGAACCTCGGCGGTTGTCGAGGGGCCCGGGAGGACTTCGACGGTCACCTTCGAAGCGCCGGCGGCCGCGGCGAACTCCCCGCGAAGCATGTAGGTTCCGGCCTGCTTGATCGAGACCAGCCAGTGGGCCTTGTCCTGGGCCGAATCCCAAAAACCGATATTTTTGGCCAGATCCCCCTTCTTTTCCGTATTGATCTTGTCGCCTTCGAGGGCGGCACCTTCAGCCGTCAGCGCCACCGCTCCCGGCTGGTCAAACTGGGCCGATGGATGTAGCGAAACCGTAAAGCCGGTCAACTGGAAGGTCCAGGCTGGACCGACGGGCCGCTTGTCTTCGGGTAGGTCGGGCACAGTGATCACCAGTTGCTTGTCGGCATTGACGGTGTACTCGATCTTGCCGTCGTAGCCGAGCATGCGGATCTTGGCCTCGGGCGCGGCCGAATCGACCTGGACGGACCGCAGCGTCAGCGATTGTCCCGGCCAGCCGAGAGCGAAGGCGTTGAGGACCTTGTCATCCTTGGAGCGGGTGTAGCGGATGTCCTGGCTGGAGTAGGCGAAGTCTTCCTTGAAGTTGCCGCCGCCGGCCTTGACGGCCCCCTCGCCAAAAGTCAGCCACGGCCGGGTCGCGTAGATCGCCTCGCCGTTGACGGCCATCCACGCGGCCACCTTTTCCAGCATCTGTTCGACTTCGGGATCCAGCGAACCATCGGGCCGCTGAACGACATTGAGCAGCAGGTTGCCGTTCTTGCTGACGATGTCGATGAGCANNTCGGTCTGCCAGGGTTCGGGCAGAATGGCGGCCTTAACGCCGCGCTCGAGGTCCTCGATCCACTGGCCGTCGGCCTTCTGCTTGCAGGTATAGACGGCCTGAACAACGCCGCCGTTCGCCTTGGCGCTTTCGTCGTAGTAATGGCCAACGAGAGTCCGGCCGGTCTGGCCGAAGGGGATACCCCCGTCGGTGTACAACAGGTCCGGCTTGTACTGGTCAACGAGGTCCTTGATGCGCTTATACCATTCCTCGTGCCACTTCGGATCGTTGGAATACCAGCCGGTGTCGCCGGGCTGGGCGGGCCAGTGATACAGGTCCCAGTAATTTGAATTCGAGCCGTCGTAAGGCACGCCCGCCAGCGGGCCGGTGCGGTCGGATCGGTGCGCGTCCTGAAACCAGGTGAAACTGGCGCCGAGATGTTCGGAGACGCCAAACGGCAGGCCATTCTTCTTCGCGGCCTTTTGCCATTCGCCGACTACGTCGCGGTGCGGCCCCATTTGCACGGCGTTCCAGCGGTGCAATTTTGAATTCCACAAAAAGAAATTGT
>PMBP01000303.1 GCA_003152975.1 Phycisphaerales bacterium
AATCACCAGGCAGATCACGGCATCCTGAGGAATCCAGGTTGTCGCCGGCGGAATTGCCGGGGCCTGTGCAACAACTTGGCTGACCAGTAATGAGAACCACAAACCCAACGAATAACAGACGGTTCGAGACATTGCTTGCTCCGATTCGATGATCCCTAAACTTACGGCACATTCACTTCACAGGCGCCCTGTCACAAATCGCGCCAATAAAAACAGACTATCGCCAGAAATACCGCTCCCAAGGTCGGCACGGCATATCCGAGACCGACTCGAAGCACCGAAAAGTCCTTGAATCGATCCTGGTCGAAGTACTTCGCTTTGGGCGTCGGGGGCGGACTCTCGGCGCCGGACAGAACGCTTAGAAATCGCGACGCCTGCCGCGCCAGCGCTTCGGTGTCCTGTTGACTGGCCACTTTCCTGGAATCCCCCTCCGCCGATTTCCAGGGTTGGCGAAGTTGGGTGGTGATCGCCTGGCTCAAACTGATGGGTGAAAATTCCTCCAAAGAAAAAACGCTCAGAACGAAATTGACCGGGTACCAAACGAAGATCAGTACCACCGCCGCCAGTAACGGTTTTCGAAGCACAATGCCGGCAAGAAATCCCAGCGACACGATCAAACTCAGGACCAGCCCAACCAAACCGAGACTGGTGAGTACCCCGTACCTAGTGACCGGATCTTCCGTCACCGGACGCTTGGCCAGCATGATCGTTACAATGGCCGGGACCGTCACGACGAGAAAGCTACCCCATACCGTCAGGATACGGGCCAGCCATGTTGCCAGCAGGTACCCATGACGCGTAACGGGCCGGCTCAGAATTCCATCGGCCAGTGTTTCGGCACGATCCCCGGACACGGGCGTTACCCCGAGCATGATGACCACGAAGAACCAGGGAAATACCAGATAGGGAAACATCAGCGATGCGATCAGCGGGGCATTGGTCAGTTTGGCCCAATTCCCCATTGTCGCCAACAAGGTCAGCAGGACCGTGGCTGCCAGCCATAGGCGGACCAATCGACTCTGCCATAAATCCTGCAGATCATGCCGCATAATGGCCAGATACGGCCTCAGCCGTGAGCCGGGTCCAAACTCTTTACCGGTCAAATCCATGGGCCTGGTCCTCCTGCAGCAGTTGAAGATATGCGTTTTCGGTTGCATTCTGGCCCGTATGGATCGCCTGAAGCGAAACGCTGCTGGCATCGACAAGTTTCAAAATTGCGGCCAGCACGCCGGAACGACTGTGCGGATCGGCAATGCGCACATGAAGAATTCGGTCCCCGTCCAGCCGCACCTGGGCCCCTTCCTGCTTGCCGATCTCCCGGCCCAGATTCTCGATCCGATCCACCGAACCGTCCAATTCCAGGTTGAACTCGTCCCGGCGAAGACGCCGTCTCATATCCTGCATCGAGCCGGTATAAATCATGCGGCCTTCGTGCATCACTCCCAGATGGTCACAGACCTGATCGATATCGCTGAGAATGTGGGTCGCCACAACGATTGTCTTGGTCTTCCCCAGTTCGCGGATCAGGTCCAGCGTAAATCGCCGCGCCGCCGGATCCAGGCCGGCCGTCGGCTCGTCCCAAATCAGCAACGGCGGGTCGGCGACCAGAGACGCAGCGATCCCAAGCCGCGTGATCATTCCGGTCGAAAAGGTTCGAATCCGCTGTTGGGTTGCCCCGAGCAATCCGACCGCACGAATCAAAGAGGCGATTCGCGGTTGACAGACCGGCTGGGGAAGCCGACAAAGCTCACCCAGAAGATTCAGGTACTCGATGGGCCTCAGATGGCCGGGGAGCTTGGGGTTGGTTGGCAGATAGCCGATGTGGGCCCGCACATCCACCGCATTGGGTCCGCACGGCCGTCCGAAGACCTCCGCCAGCCCCGCGGTGGGTCGCTGGAGCCCCAGGAGGAGTCGAAGCGTGGTCGTCTTGCCGGCGCCGTTGGGTCCCAACAGGCCAAAGACCGATCCTTTGGGTACCTTCAGGGTCATGTCGTTGACGGCGATGAGTTTCTGGGCGTAGATTTTCGTTAAATGTTCGGTACGAATGGCCAGTGGAGTGGCGCCACCCTCGCCGGATGCCCCCGGAATACGGGGCGCCACCGTGGAGGATAGATCGCTCTGTTCTTGGTTTTTTTGTTCGCCCATTCTTGTTTCCATTGAATCGTTTCATGCCTTCGGCGAATATACACTCTCTCGAAATCATTATACGCCTCTGTCGATGCCAAAGTTACAATCATTTTGATATTTCCGATCCGAGGATTTGGGTTTGAGGGGGTCTCGATTTTCTTGCGTTTCAACCATCGGCAGGATCGTATAAACGATTAATTTGGCAGGGGTTGCCTCTGGATCGGTGGAAGGATCCAGTGTCAGCGGCATAGTGGAAGATCGATCAAGGACGGCACCCTGATGATTATCGAATTGTCGGACGGCGGAACGAAGCCATAGGAGGTTATCCCATGTACCCATTCGTATCGGTATTGTCCGCAGTCTTGATAAGTCTCCTGGCTGCCGACACCTTCGCGGATGATATCATGCTGAAGGGCGCCACTACGATCGACAAGACGACGACCGTCGCTCCCGGAACTTATTCGATTGCCGATGCGTCGGGCGAGGGCGTGATCCGGATTCTGGGTGACAACCTCGTCGTCGATTTTCAGGGCGTTCAACTCGACGGTTCAAGGTCCGATCAATCGCCGGACGAGTACGCGGGCACGGGTATCGTCATCGAGGGGCGCAATATCACGCTGAAGAACGCCAGGGTCCGCGGGTACAAGGTGGGCATCCATGCGACTCGGTGCCCGGGGCTGGTGATCGAAGATGTCGATATCTCGGGCAACTACCAGAAACGCCTGCTGTCCACGCCCGAGGCCGAAGACGGCAGCGACTGGCTCTTCGGCCACGAGAATGAGAAGGACGAGTGGATGGAGAACTACGGCGCCGGGCTGTACGTCAAGAACTCGGAAGGCGCCACCATTCGCCGCGTCCGCGCCCGCCACGGCCAGAACGGCATCCTCCTGGTCAAGGTCAACAAGTCCAATATCTACGACAACGATTGCTCGTTCCTGTCCGGCTGGGGGCTGGGCATCTGGCGGTGCAACGACAACGTCATCACCCGCAACGCCGTCGATTTCTGCGTCCGCGGGTACAGCCACGGCGTGTACAACCGCGGGCAGGA
>PMBP01000457.1 GCA_003152975.1 Phycisphaerales bacterium
CAACAACTGGTCGGGACTCCAGGAAATGGCCAAAATCGGCGGCCCCGAAATCATGGCCTTCACCTTCGACGCCCTTTTCGCGATCAACAAAGAGGTCGATACGATCCGCAAAGATCCCGCCACACCGAAAGGTTTTTCCTCCGACGATCCGCGGGGCTGGTGGTTCGATGCCCAGCGAATATGCCGCACCGGCATAGATCGTTGGGCTGGTCGGCGTTTCGAGAGCGACGGCGCTCGCCTGGCCTGGTGGAAAGCCAACAAAGACAAATCGCCCGAACAATGGCTTGGCGATTCGCTTCCCATCACCGCCGCCGGCGCCGATGTTGGCGACGATTATGACGCGTGGCTGTTTCGCCAGCTTTTCCCCGAAGCTCCCTACGGCACGGACGAACTGCTTCCCGTTACCGCCCGAATCGCTATCCCCGGTACCACACCTCTCCCCTTCCGGGAGAAATGGTTCAACCAGCACCGATTCGAATTCGCTTACGACCCCCACACCGGCACATTCCGTCTGCCGGATGTACCCGCCCGCTGAACCCCGACAACTCCTGCCTTGTCGATCCGCTGATTTTCTTGTCCATCGTATGCCTCCGATTTTCGGTAACAGTAGATTGAGGCAACGACGGAGGTTTGGAAACAAAAACCCCGAGTCCATGCGGAGAGAATTTTTAATTGACGCCAGACGCCGGTTCTTTAGGTTTCAATTTTCGGAAAATGGGGTTGAAATAGTGTAAATAGGGACAGTCAGCCATTGTTATCCCAGAAATAGGTGACTGACCCGATGAAATTGAATGTTGACGATTGACTATTGAATATTTGCAGCGGCGTCTTTTTCAAAGTAGCCAGATATCTGGCTTTGAAAGATGTTACGCGGAGGTTTCCAGGTCGTAGGGCCACATCGACAGGCCCCCGTCCAGGACCATCACGCGATCGTATCCGGCCTGGCGGAGGATCACCGCCGCTTCGTATCCGCGAAGGGAATAGTTGCAGAAGGTCACGATGTCGCGGTCTTTCGGCAATTCGTACAGTCGCGCCCGCAGGGATCCCAGCGGGATGCACAGGGCGCCTTTCATGCGATATTGCCGCACCTCGGCGGGCGTGCGGACATCCAGCAGCAGGGTCGGCTCCTTGTTGTCCAGCCGCGTATGAAGCTCGTGCGGACTGATGCCCGTCATCTGGCCATCCAGCTTGTTCTTGGCGACATTGGCCGCGGTGATCAGGTTATCCAATACGGGAGAAAACGGAGGCGAATATCCAAGATCGATATGAGCCAGTTGATCGACGGTCATCTTGGCCGTGATGGCGGTGGCGGCGACATCGATCCGTTTATCGACCACGCCGGGGCCGATGGCCTGCACGCCGAGAATGCGACGGGTCTTGCGATCGACGATCATCTTGAGCAGCAGGTCCTGCGCCCCCGGCGCGAAATGTTCACGGTCGGGGCCCGGGCACAACACCGTCACGACATCATAGCCCATCTGGCGGGCCTGGGTTTCGGTCAGGCCGGTCTTGCCGACGCTGTAGTCGAATAGTTTGCAGACGAATGTAGCCAGGACCCCGGCGAAGGGTTCGTTGCCGCCGCAGATATTGACGGCGACGGCGCGGCCCTGCTTGTTGGCCGTCGAGCCCAGCGGGACATAGATGGGATTTTCCATCAACAATCCCACATGTTCGACGCAGTCGCCCGCCGCGTAGATGTCCAGGTCGGTGGTCTGAAGCATCGGGCTGACCTGGATGCCGCCGGTGGGGCCGATCCCCAGGCCGGCCTTCTGGGCCAATGCGACATTGGGCTGCACGCCTGCCGCCAGGATCACCAGGTCCGCCGCCAGCACCTGCGATGCGAGGACGACCCGTTGGACCTTGCCTTCGCCTTCGAATCGCTGGACGCCGGTGTTGGTCAGAATCTTCACGCCCCGGGTTTGCATGTACCGCTCAACGAGCCGAGCCATTTCCCAATCGAGCGCCGACAGGATCTGGTTGCGGGCTTCGATGATCGTCACGCGGCATCCGGCGGCGACCAGCGACTCGGTCATCTCGATGCCGATCAGGCCGCCGCCTACGATGACGACATCGCGGGCGCCGCTGCCTTCGAGGGCGGCTTTGATGCCCTCGGCGTCGCCGACGCCGTGGAGCGTAAAGATATTCTTGAGCTCGATGCCGTCGATCCTGGGAACGACGGCCTTGCCGCCGGTGGCCAGGACCAGCTTGTCATAACTGAGCCAGTTCTCGCGATGGCTGACCAAATCGTGGACCAGCACCTTTTTGGTTTCGCGGTCGATCTGGATGGCCTCGGTCTGATTCATCACGCGAATGTTCTTGACCTTCTGGAAAAAGACCGGGTCGCGGACCTCGCCTGCGGGACTGCTCATGAGCTTTTTCTGGTCGCGGACGACGCCGGAAATATAGTATGGCAGGCCGCATCCGGCGTAGGAAAGGAGCTTGCCCTTCTCGATGATGGTGACCTCGGCGAAGGGATCCAGGCGGCTGATCTTGGCGGCGACCTTGGGGCCGGCCGCCACGCCCCCGATGATGATCACCCGCATGGAGACATAATCCAGATCGGCCTTGCTCACCGATTCAGGCCAGGAGCACGCGGTCAGGCGGATCTCGAACTTCGCTCCCCCCAGGGCGCTCTTACCGGCCGTGACCGTCCCGCCAGAGGCCCCGACGATCGCCTTAACCAACGCCAGGCCCAGGCCGGTACCGGGCGTGCCGCTCTTGGCGGCCGTGGGCGCCCGATAGAACGGCTCGAAGATGCGGGAAAGGGAATCTTCGGGTATTCCGGGCCCTGAATCACTGATTGCGATCCGAATCTTCTGCTGGGCCGATTCGGCGGCGACCTCGATGAGCACCTGGCCGTGATCGGGCGTGTACTTGAGGGCGTTGTGGATCAACTCGTCCATCGTTTCCGACAGCGACGCCTCCAGGCCCTGCACATACAGCGGCTGCTCGGCAAACTCCACGCGGAGTTCGATTTCGCGGGAGGTCGCCTTTTCGGAATGGCGCTGGATCGATTCCCGGATGATCCGCGTGATCTCGGCGACGCCCTGCTGGGTTTCCGGATGTTCCAGCGCACGGGTGATCGTAATCAACCGGCCCGCGCTGACCAGCGACTCGTCACAGCGGGCGACGGCCCGTTCGAGCATGTCGCGCTGCTGGGGGGTCAGGGGACCGCTGAACTCGCCCAAGATCGTGCTGAGGATGGTGCTAACGACGGAAATGGGGCTTTTGAGCTGATGGGCGATCAGCGATGCGAATTTCAACGGATCTGAGGGTACTGGTTTCATCGTGACGGGGATTATACCGACAGCCCGGTTCTCCGGCAAGACGGAAAGTCAAACGAACCCTCGGAACGCGACGCCTTTACGGCACGACGATTTTCTTTTCCCACGGCGGGCAGCCGTAGAGGCCATAGACCTTGGCCCAAGACCATGAGGTATCGTCAAAGCCGGGTTGCGTCCAGCCGTCCGCAAGAGTCGCAAGACACTTCCAACGGGAATCGCTGACGATGTAGGTCTTGTTTCCGGCATCGTCGGTG
>PMBP01000291.1 GCA_003152975.1 Phycisphaerales bacterium
CCTCTTTCGGAATCCTCCCCGCCGTGTAATTCAAACCGAATGACCCTGCGGCCGGTTTCCGACAAACTGGCTTGTGCGATCCGAATGATTTCTCCCTCGGTCGCACCACCACCGATTGTCCCTTCTGTTTGTCCCTTCTGATTTCCCACAATCATTTTGTAGGCGACCTTTCCAGGAGTTGATCCGGTTGTGAAGATGACCGTGGCCAAGGCCATATTCGATCCTTCTTCGAGGAGGGACAATGCCTTCTGATAAATCCGGAGATCACTCATAACTAATCATAGCCAATCAAAAATATCAACGCAAAGTCTCGATTGCCTCTAAGCCGACAGTATTCACTATGGTAGTGTGAAGCGTCTCGAATACAAGTGGATTGACGAAATCCCATCGGCAAATGCTATGTCTCCGGCATCGGTTTCAATCGGGTCCACAATCCGCACGATCGGGAATCNNCAATGGAGCGAGTTTACCGTCTATCAGAGTCTGTGCTTTCCTGCCTCCGTCTATCCGGTCCTGTCACAGGGCGGCAAGTGGGACCAATCCAAGGATCCGTATGCCGCGCAACAAAAGTAGAGGCCCAATCTTCGCGGCCGTCCCCCGCCTCCATGTTAAGGCCCGGTGAGTTCAGCGGGAATGGTTACTTCGACTTTGTAGCTTTTGCCCGGCTCAACCGTCGTGATCCGGTTGTCGGGCAATGCCCGGCCATCCACGGCCACCACGAGATTGGAGACGCCCTTCTTGCGGCGCATTTCGATATTGAAGGTGGCCCCGCGAAACCGGCGGACCACTTTGGCCTGGTTCCATTCGCGGGGTAGTTGCGGATCGATGACCAGGCCCTGACGATCCCCTCTGACACCGAAGAGCCCTTCCACCAGGCAGCGGTACATCCAGGCGGCGGACCCGGTGTTGAACAGCAGACTCGATCGGCCGGCGGTTTGCGGGTACTGGTAATACGCGCCGCGATAATAGTTGGGGATGAATACCGGCAGTTGGCCCCGTTGCTTGTAGTCGGCCGGATCCGGCCCCGGAATCATCCGTCGCAGAAGTCCAAACGCCCGATCCTTTTCGCCGATGGTATAGAGACTGAAAATGTAGAAGACCGAGTCGTGATTATAGACCGAGCCATTCTCGGCCGAGCCGGGAAACTTCTGCGTCACCCGGCCGACATCTTCCCGCATCGCCGTGAAGGCCGGCGCCAGAGTCATCACGCCGTACGGAGTCTCCAGTCGCTCAGCAACGGCCGCAATCAGGAGTTGTCGCTGCCGCTGATCGGCGGCCCCGCTGAGAATCGACCAGCCCTGCGGGTTGAGAAAAATGCTGCCCTCCTTGTCCTTGCTGACCCCGAAGACCACGCCATCGTCGGTGATCCCGCGGCCAAACCACCGCCCGTCCCACAGGTGGGCGTTCACCGCCGCATTGATCGCTTTGGCCCCGGCCCGGAATTCCTCCGCCGGCCCGGCGGCCCGTTCCTCATCGCAGATCCCGGCCCACAGATTCAGCGCATAAGCCGTCGCCACCGACAGCCACCCGGAAACGCCCCTGCCCTTGTAGCCCACCATGTTCATCGGGTCGCACCAGTCGCCCTGGGCGATGTAGCTCAGGCCGCGCTCGTCGCGGGCCTTCAGCAGCCATCGCACGGCGTTGCTGATCCGCTCAAACACCGTCCGGCTGTGCCCCTCTTTGTCGGCGACGGGCTCGCGGAGAATGCCGTAGTCGTTCGTCTCGTCCAGATACACCTTCAGGCAGACCGGCAGCCAGACGCAATGATCCGTATGCGGAACCTGGTTGATGTATTTCAGCTCGGCGCCCTCAATCAGCAATATTCCATCAGGCATCGCGCCGCTGGCCTCCTGCTGGCTCAAAGCGTGCAGAAATGCCGATCGGGCGAAGGCGGGCTTGATGTAACTCATGCCCATGTTGTCCTGGAGGTAATTGCGGGTCTGGGGATCGGTCGTCAGGCGGTTGACATCACCGTGATAGAAAACCTGGCGCGGCAGCCAGTGGTTCACGAAGGTATCCAAGTCCGCGTCGGGTGTTTCGATTCGCAGGCAGCCTTGGCCTTGGGCAATATAGGCCGCATATTCGGATGCGGCGCGGGCAAAGCCCTCGGTGTTGAAGTACTTGCCGCGCAGCGACACAATCTCCGCGTCGTCGAAGGCCGGTCCGAATATAAACTTATGCTCTCCGCTTTGTCCCGATTCGAGTTTGATCCGATATTGCAGGACCGCGACCGGCGTTTCGTAAAGGGCCTCGCCCTTGGCCAGTTCCTCCTGCTGCACGCCCGCCGGATAGTGCAACCCCCCTTCCCCCTCGAACGCCCCCTGCCGCGCCTCCCATGCAACAGGCGCTGCATCCGCCAGGAAGAAAGTTTTGTCCTTGAAGTTTTTGTTCTTAAAGTAGTCGGCCACCTTCTGGTAAGGAGTCACACAACTTGCGACGATCCCGCCCAGATCGGGACGGTACCGGCCCGATTGATTCATCCAGCTCATGTAGCCGATCGGAAAATACGGGTAGATGCTAAGCTTCCGCCGTCGGCCCGATAGATTTCGTACCTGAAGACTCCAGAGCTCAACGGCATCCTCGGCCGTCAGGCACACGGTGGCCAGCACCGCAATGCCGTCGGTTTCCACGCTCCAGCGGATGTCGCTTTGCCCCACGGAAAAAGTAAATCGCTCCGCCCGGGCGCGCACCGGCTCATACGGCGCCGAGAACACCGCGCCGGTCTGTTCATCCTTGACATAGAAAAATCGCCCCGGGTGATGCGCGTAGTACGGTTGCTCCGGCTGCATGAAGGTTTTGGCTTCGAGATTGGGCGCGTAGGCGTACTTGGCGGGTTCGGGCTGCATGAACTGGGCCACCGCGTAACCGCGGCATGTAATCTGGAGCATCATCCTCCGATTCCACAGGAACCCCGCCGCGCGGGGAAGATCCAGCGGATTGTCCAGTTCACAACGCCTGCCTTCGTCGGTGAAACGCAGCATGGAGTTATCCTCGATGAATCGAATCAGTTACGCTTGGGCTCAACCGGCAAAGTCCCGGCCGCCGCTCCCTTCCGCGCCGCCAGTTCGGCCTCGATCTGTGACAGGGTTCGGTTGTCCAGCTTGTAGAACGCCATCACCCCCACCGCCAGAAACGCGAAGACTGCGGGAATCACCGAGATCAGCAGCACGATACCCGTCTGCGATTCGGGGGTTTGCTCGGCGTTGGCCACATACCCCAGCGCCGCGAACACCGAGCCCATCATCACCGACGCCAAGGCCGTGCCCAGTTTCTGCGAGAAGGTCGCCGCCGCAAAAGTCATCGCCGTCGCCCGCCGCCCGGTGCGCCACTCGGTGTAGTCGGCCGTGTCGGCATACATGGCAAATGTCAGCGCCGACTTGGGGCCCAAAACCAGGCCGATGAGGATCTGAAGCGCGAACATCCACACGATCCCGTCTTCGGGTATAAAGAAAAAGGCGATCGACAGGAAACCGGTGATACTCATCAGGATCATGAGCAGGAACTTTTTATCAATGAATCGAGTCAGAACCGGCATCACCAGGGACCCCAACGCCGCAGCGACCATGTAAGCCGGCACAAACCACGCATTTAAGAGCGGCCGTTTCACGAAATATTTGAAATAGTAGGCCGCCGTGGAGGTCCGCAGCGTGATCGTCATCATGATGATCAGCGCCAAAAAGAACAGCACCATCCAGGGACCGTTGTGCATCAGGTCTTTGAGGTCCTGCAGCATCGGGCTCTTCTGTGCCGGCGGTGGGATCCGTTCGCGGGTGTTCAGGAAGGTCACCAAAAACAGACACGACGCCGCAGCGCCCCAGATCACCATGGTCAACTGCCAGCCCAGCCGCTCGTCGCCGCCCCCCAACCACTTGACCAGATACGGCGTCGCCGCGGTCACCAGCGTGCCGCCGCTGAACCCGAAGAAGAATCGCAGCCCGTTGATCGTCGTCCGCTCCTTCGGATCGCTGGACATCACGCCCGACAGCGCATTGTAGGGGATGTTGATCCCCGTGTAGCAGAGCATCATCAGCAGGTAGGTACCATACGCCCAGATCAGTTTTCCATCCTGGTCCAGATTGGGAGTCGTGTAAGTCAATACGCCTGCCCCGAACAGGGGCAACGCCCCCCAGATCAGGTACGGCCGGAACTTCCCGAACCGGGTCCGCGTCCGGTCCGCCAGCGCCGCCGCCACCGGATCGGTGAACGCGTTGACCAGCTTGATCGTAAAGAGCATCGAACCGGCCGTCAGGGCCTTGATCCCGAAGACATCCGTGTAGAAAATCATCAGGAAGGCGGCGATGTTCGTCCAGTAGAAGTTGAACCCCATGTCGCCCAGACCGTAACTGATCTTCTCCCGCCAGGACAATCCCGATGTGGCCAAACCCGCTGGGTGGTTGTCGATCATTCTGCACCCCTTCTCGTACTCCGTCAGTTCTGTCATCGAGCATCTCGCGATCAGTTGAAGGTTGTTGGCGATTCCGACGCGTGACTATACCCGTTCCCGCCGCGTTTCGCAATGGATCTTTGCATGCGTTGATCATTCCAATGCGCTGCAAGAGCCGCAACTGCCCATTTCCACGGATACCCCTCGATACTGATTCCGTCCTTGACAAGTCATCGATGGCGTCGATACAATCCAACCGTTGAAAATGATAATCTGCCCGGAGAAAAATATGGCTGCATCCAACCTCAATTCCCCCCTACAAATGTCCCGTCGAATGTTTTGCCGCTCCGCGATCGCCGCCGCTATCCTCTGTGCGGCCAAGTCGCCCGCTCAAACCCCCAACGCGATTCCCAAATTCAAATTCTACAAAACCCTCTCGCCCGGCCCCATCGGCGTCAAGGCCGACCAGCGCCAAGCCCTCGACTATGCCGTCAAATACGGTTTCACCGGGATCGCCCCCGAATATGGCGAATTTGAAAAGGCCTCCAGCGATTCCATCCTGAAATGGGTCGATGAAATGAAGCAAAAAGGCATTCGCTACGGCTCCGCCGGCCTTCCGGTCCAGTTCCGCGCCGACGAAGACGCCTTCAAAAAAGACATGGCCCTCCTGCCCCAGCGCGCTCAGCTCCTCAATCGAATGGGCGTCACGCGGATCGCAACCTGGCTGTCCCCCGGCCACAACACCCTCACCTACATGCAAAACTTCCAGCAGCACAAGACCCGCCTCCGCCAAGTCGCCACGGTTCTCGGGGAAAGCGGCATCCGCTTGGGTCTGGAATTCGTCGGTCCCAAAACCTCCCGTGCCCGATCCCGGTTCCCCTTTATCGCTACCCAGGCCGAGATGATGGACCTGATCGACGCCATCGAGGCCAAAAATGTCGGCCTCCTCCTCGATAGCTGGCACTGGTACACCTCGCACGGCACCGTCGATGAATTGCTGCGGCTCACCAACGACAACATCGTCCATGTCCATGTCAACGACGCCCCGGCCGGCGTCCCCGTCGATCAACAGGTCGACAACCGCCGCGCGCTGCCCACGACCACCGGCGTCATCGACCTCAAGTCCTTCATCAACACACTCGTCAAGATCGGCTACGATGGCCCCGTCGAATGCGAACCCTTCGACCAGGAACTCAATCAATTGGAAAACGACGCTGCCCTCCAAAAGACCGCCGATTCCCTCACCCGCCTCTGGGCCCTGATAACCCAATGATTGTGTCCGACACCTTAAATAATTCCCCGGTTTATCAGGTGAATTGATTCTATTGGCTCGAGGGGGACCGATCTTCACGATACATCCTGCTGGGGCTCGAACCCAGGACCTTCGGCTTAAAAGCCGATGGTCCGCTTGTAAGTGCTTGTTAATAAAGGGGTTATGCGTGCTTTTTTGGGCCAAAAACAGGAAACACACTGGCGACACACTGGCAGTACACTGGCGACATACTG
>PMBP01000476.1 GCA_003152975.1 Phycisphaerales bacterium
GGCCGGATCGCCCGCAAACCGCCGAAGGTGCAGGAAGAGTTGTGGATGCCGGTGTATGAGAATGATTACCAGCCGTCCGAGGGAACGCTGCGGCCGGAACCGAAGGATCGGCCGCGGGTTCGCTACGGTAACCGCCATCGCTGGCGGCAGCCCTTCGAGAATCTGGAGGGCTCGCATTGGAACCTGGCGGCGGAAGGGCCGACGGTATTTTCCCTAGCCGGAGAGCCGGACCAGGTCCATGTGATGCAATACAATCCCTCGGCGGGCAAGGATTTTCGGACGACTTACGGGTACAACGAGGCCTATCTCAACCAGGGTATGCCCAGGTGCAGCGACCTGATGGTTCGAATGACGAGCTTTTTCCCGGATCGCGGCGGCATGATCGGGGCGGAATTGGAGAAGGATGGGATTGTCTATCGGGGATTTGTCCGATCGGATGGGACGATGGAGATCGGGCAAGTAAAGGGTGGGGAGTACCAGATGATCGACGATTATCAACCGGTAGCAATCTCCGCGGGATGGCCCGTACCGTTTCAGTTTTCGGTGGTGGATCGGGAAGTCGTCCTGACAGTGGGGCGACATCGGCTGCGCTGCGAGCTGGGGCAACAGCGGGAACAGGCCGGGAAGGCCGACCCCGACGAGCAGCCGATCGTGCGGATTCTCGGGTCGGGGAATGTGACCCTGCGGCATATCGGGGTGTTTCGAGACATCTACTATATCAACACCAACCTCATGCGGGCCGGCGAGGGCAATCCGTTTTCGCTGGGGGCCGATGAGTTTTTTGTCTGCGGCGATAACAGCCCCAACAGTCTGGACGCCCGACTGTGGGCGGTGGAGGGGCAGGGCAACAACGGACAGCAGTACCGGATGGGGGTGGTGCCGCGGGATTACATGATGGGCAAGGCGTTTTTTGTGTACTGGTCCAACGCCTTTCGGCCGACGGCGAATCTGCCGCCGATGATCCCCAACCTCAGCGAGATCGGTTTTATCGTCGGCGGAACACCGGGGTCGAATTAGGATATAGGGTATAGGAGATAGGATTTAGATTGGATAGGAGGGGCTCAGCATTTTCAATTTGGATTCACCACCAAGCCACAAGACACCAAGCCGTGAATTTTGAGCTGAAACTGGTAATCGTTTTGGAGCCATTTTCGGGGGCGGCGAAATCTCCAAAAATTCCTCAAAATTTACGGAGAAAATACGGTTTTGGGGGTGTGAAATCATTGACTTTTCGAGCCGTTTCGGTATGATACCCGTTTCGTATGGAAGCGAAGGAAACGGGGTGAAAACTCCGAGTCAAAAAGACCTGGATTGGAAGCACCGAAACGGTTATGGCGGACGAAAACGAACACGATCAGCAGCCGGTCAAGGAACGGTTTGAAGAGCTGGGAATCCTTGACGAGCTGAAGAATTCGTACCTGAACTATGCGATGAGCGTGATCGTCGCGCGGGCTCTGCCGGACGTGCGGGATGGGCTTAAGCCCTCGCAGCGGCGGATCCTGGTTGCGATGAACGACCTGAATCTGGGGCCGCGGTCCAAGCATCGAAAATGCGCCAAGATCGTCGGCGATACCAGCGGTAACTACCACCCCCACGGCGATCAGGCCACCTACGGCACGCTGGTTCGGATGGGACAGGACTGGAACATGCGGACCCCGCTGGTCGATCCGCAGGGCAACTTCGGGAGCATCGACGCCGATCCGCCGGCGGCGATGCGGTACACCGAGGCCCGGATGACGGCGGCGGCGACGGACATGCTGGAGGACATCACGCGGGAGACGGTCGATTTTATCCCCAACTACGACGAGACGCGGACCGAGCCGGTGGTGTTGCCGTCGCGGTTTCCGAACCTGCTGGTCAACGGGGCCAGCGGCATCGCGGTGGGCATGGCGACGAACATCCCGCCGCACAATGTGCGGGAGGTGTGCGATGCGCTGCTGCTGATGATCGACGATCCCGACTGCGGCTTTAAGGACATTATCCAGAAGATGCCGGGGCCGGACTTTCCGACTGGCGGGATTATCTGCGGGCGCAAGGGGATTCTGGACGCCTATCTGACCGGCCGGGGACACCTGAAGGTCCGGGGCAAGACCCACATCGAGACCGACAAAAAGGGCCGCGAGAGCATCGTCATCACGGAGATTCCGTACCAGGTCGTCAAGACGGCGATCGTCTCGCGGGTGGCCGAGTGTGTGCACGATGACCAGATCCAGGAGATCTCGGACGTTCGCGACGAGTCGGACCGCAAGGGAATGCGGATCGTCGTGGAGTTGAAAAAAGACGCCGACAGCCGCGTGGTGCTGAATCAACTATACCGATTCACGCCATTACAGACTACTTTTGCAATTAATAATATCGCGCTGGTCAACAACCGGCCCGAAGTTCTGCACATCAAGCACATGCTCAAGCTGTTCATCGCTCACCGCCTCACGATCATCTATCGGCGGATACGGCATCTGCTGCGGCGCTGCCGGCAGCGGGCGCATATTCTGGAAGGCCTGATCCTGGCGGTCAGCGACATCGACGCGATCATCGAGCTGATCAAGCGATCGCCCGATGCGCCGACGGCCAAGCAGCGATTGATGGAAAAGCCGCTGCGGCTGGCCGAGTCGGCGACGCTGCGCAAGATCCTGCCGGAAGCGTTTATCAACGAGAGGACGCGGAACGACCAGTTCCTGACGGGGCCGCAGGCCGACGCGATTTTGACGATGCAGTTGCAGCGGCTGACGGGCCTGGAGATCGAGAAGCTGGCCAACGAGTACGCGGAGCTGTCGCGGCAGATCGCCGAGTACGAGGAACTGCTGGCCGACAAGAACAAGCAATACGACATCATCCGCAAGGACTTGCTGGAGATTCGCGACCGGTTCGGCGACGCGCGGCGGACGGAGATCGTCGATACCGACGCCGACGATTTCGATATCGAGGACCTGATCGCGGAGGAAGAAGTCCTGGTGATGATCAGCCACGGCGGATACATCAAGCGGATGCCGCTGGATATGTACCGCAAGCAGGGCCGCGGGGGCAAGGGGATCGTCGGGTCTTCGACGAAGGAAGACGATTTCATCGAGCACATGTTCACGGCCTCGACGCACGATTATTTGCTCGTTTTCACTTCCAAGGGGCTTTGTTACTGGCTGAAGGTCCACACGATTCCCAATTTGACGCGGCAGAGCAAGGGTCGCAACATCGTCAACCTGCTGAACCTCCAGGACGCCAAGATCGCGTCGATCATTAACGTGCGGAATTTCGACAACCGCCAGCTTGTGATGGCCACCAAGAACGGCATCATCAAGAAGACCGAGCTGTCGGCCTACGGCAACCCGCGCAGCAACGGCCTGATCGCGATCCGGCTGGACGACGACGACGCCCTGATCGGCGTGGCGGTGACCAGCGGGAGCGACGAGATCCTTCTCGGTACGGCCGACGGTATGGCGATCCGGTTCCCGGAAGAGCAGGCCCGTTCGATGGGGCGCGTGAGCCGCGGCGTGATCGGGATTCGGCTGCGGGAAGGCGACAGCGTTGTCGATATGGTCATTCCCGAGGCGGGCGCGACGCTGCTGACCGTGTGCGAATACGGCTTCGGTAAGCGGACTTCGCTGGAGGAATACCGGTCGCAGAGCCGCGGTGGGCTGGGGCTGATCAACATCAAGACGACGGATCGCAACGGCAAGGTTGTGGCGCTGAAGGCGGTGCATGACGACGACCAGGTCATGATCGTGACGGCCAGCGGGATCATCATTCGGATGGGTCTGGAGGAAGTCCGGGCGATCGGCCGTAACACGGCGGGCGTACGGATGATCCGGCCCAACGAGGGCGACAAGGTTGTGGCCGTGGCGCGGCTGGCCAACGAAGAAGGGACAGCGGAATCCGGCGAGCCGAAGGTGCGACGCCTGCCGGCGCAGGAATCCGAACCGCCGGCCGAAGGAGCCGAGACGGACGAAGCGACTTCCGAGGATGATGACCTGCCGCAAGAGCCGACCGGCGAATCCGAAAACCAGTAATCGGCAGTCGAGTTCCGTATGGCAGCCAAAAAAACCAACCCAGCCCCGGCGATCCGGAGCGTCTATGTGATCGCCGGGAAGGATGCCTTTCGGGTTCGCCGCCAGGTGGAAATATTGCTGGAACGGCTCCTGACGCCCGAACAGAGGGGGCTGGCCCTGTATCAGCCCAAAACCCTGGAGGCGAAGGCATCCGATATTTTGGATGAATTGCGGACACTGCCGTTTCTGACACCGCGGCGAGTGGTGCTGCTGGAAGATGCGGAGTTGTTTCTCCGAAGCGATAATGAAGAAGCCGAAAACGAATCTGAGAAACCTTCTTCCCGTAGTTCCAAGGGGGGCCCGTCGAAGAAGGGCGTGCATGTCCGAAAAGCTCCTCCCACGAATCGCGAGATGCTGGAAAAGTATTTCGACGCGCCCAGTTCGTGCGGGGTGCTGGTCCTGACGGTCAAGAGCTGGCCGAGCAACACCAAGCTGGCCAAGAAGCTGCCCGCCATCGGAGAACTGATCGAGATCGAGGAACTCAAGCGGTATCAGCTTCCGGCGTTTGTCGTGCAGTGTGCCCGCGATGAATTCAAGAAATCCATCGCGGTGGAGGCCGCCGAGTTGCTGGTCGAGTGGGTCGGCGATGAGCCGGGAGCGCTGCACAGCGAGATCGAGAAGCTGGCGGTCTTTGTCGATCGGAAGGCGGCGATCACAACCGAGGATGTCGAATCCCTGACGGGCCATAACCGGGTGTTGGGGGCGTTCGACGTCATCGACAAACTGGTAACGCAGAATCTGGCGGGGGCGATTGATTCCCTGCGGCAGATGTTCGCGGCCGACAAGTCCGCCGAGTACACGGTGATCGGGGCGTTTGCGTACCATGTCCGACAGTTGATCTCGGCCCGTACGCTGCACGAGCAGGGCATGTCCGAGGATCAGATTGTCCGGCAGCTCCGGGTACCCCGGTTTCGGGCGGCTACATTGTTCCGGCAGGTCGGCCGGATGGACCTGCGGGTCCTGGGGGGGCTGTTGTGCGACCTGGCCCGGCTTGATTACGCGGGCAAGTCGGGGCGGGCCCAGATTCCGACGGCGATGGAGCAGTGGGTGATTCAATTGTCCGGACGGATGGGATAACGAGCGAAATCCAAGAGCGAGAATTCAATCATCGAGGAGCTTATGAGTCGAAAGAAGATTGCCGTCATCGGGGCCGGAAATGTCGGGGCCACCGCCGCGCAGATCGCCGCGTCGAAGGATTTGGGCGATGTGGTGCTGCTGGACATCGTGCAGGGACTGGCGGAAGGCAAGGCGCTGGATATGTCCGAGTGGGGCGGCGTGGACGCCTTCAGCGGGGCGGTCCGCGGCACGCGGGATTGGAACGACACGGCCGGCAGCGACATCGTCATCATTACCAGCGGTCTGGCCCGCAAGCCGGGCATGAGCCGCGACGACCTGGTGGCAATGAACACCCGGATCGTGCAGTCGGTGTCGGCGGAAGTGGCCAGAGTTTCGCCAAAAGCGATCGTGATTGTCGTCAGCAACCCGCTGGATGTGATGGTCCATGTGGCCGGAAGAGTGACGGGATTTCCGCGGAACCGCGTGATGGGCATGGCGGGGGTACTGGATTCGGCGCGATTCGCGTTTTTCATCTCCGAGGTTCTGGGGGTCCATGTGGGCGACATCCAGGGCGTGTTGATGGGCGGGCACGGCGACGACATGGTGCCGCTGCCGCGCTATACCAGCGTGGCGGGGATACCGCTGACGGAGCTGATGGACAAGCCAGCGATCGGCCGGCTGATCGACCGGGCCCGCAAGGGGGGCATCGAGATCGTCAATTTGCTGGGCTTCAGCGCCTACTATGCGCCGGCGGCCGGGGCGGTGAAGATGGCCGAGGCGATCCTGAAGGATTCGCGTTCGATCATGAGCTGCTGTGCCTGGTGCGACGGGCCGTACGGGGTGCGTGGGGCGTTTGTGGGCGTGCCGGTTGTCCTGGGATCCAACGGCGTGGAGAAGGTCGTCGAGCTTGGGCTCAACGACGACGAGCGGAAGGCCTTTGCCGAGTCGGTGGGCCATGTGCGCGAGCTGGTCGTGAAGGTGGATGGGCTTATGGACGCGGCGGCCAAACCGGCGTAGGCCAATTCCACCGCACGGCTACTCGTTGGATTCTTCTTCCGGGTGGGCCAGGGCGTCGAGGGAATCGACAATTTTCCGAAGGCGGTCCGGATTATCTGTTTCCGGCTGATTGTCCACGACCTTATTGAACATGCGAAGCTGTACGGTGATGGCGCCGAGTACCCAGTCGATGTAGTGCAGCTTGTGGGCGGGTCTGCCGTGGCGTTCCCGCATGAGGCCTTTGCGAATGGCGTCGGTGAAGCGGCCGATGGTCCGTGCGCTCAGGGCCGTAGGGTTGCGGGACCATTCCTTGAGCTTGCGGTATTGCGTTCGCAGGCGGACGCTGTGGGCCAGTTGCTCGGCGGTGAGGTAGTCGGCCGGGTGATAGAGAACCTGCAGGCCCTTGAGGGCCAGGATCAGCGTTTCGTAGTTGGCGCGGCTGTCCAGCCGGATAAACTTGTACTGTTGAACATGCGTGGTGGCGTAGGAGGCGGGGCGGTCCACCGCGATATCGTCGGCCGACATGTGGTATTTGCGTTTGCTCCGCCGCGCAAAGACCAGTTCCTGGCCGTAGATATTCTGCTCGATCTCGTCGTGCTGCATCCGCGAAACCCAGACGCGGCCCTGGGCGTCTTCCTGGATGCCGCCGCCCATCGCCAGCAGGCACTTGACGAAGCTGAGCGGCAGGACCTCGTCGTTTTGCATGTCGCGTTTTCGGATCTGGAATGACAGGTGCAAGCTGTGCGGCCGGACGGGGAAGAAGGCCGCCATTTCGCGGATGAGCTGATTGAGGACCCAGGGATCGTTGGTGGCCGGCTTGGACAACTCGCCGACGATGTTGAGCCGGCCGGGGGCCATTTCCATGAATCCCTCCCGGCGCGTGCAGGATCGACCCGTATGGTCATCGACATAGCCGCCCATCTTCCAACTGAGCACATCGAGGCAGAAATCGTTGAAGTATAGAAAACCGTGATAGGCGGGGTCGTGATCTGTCGGGCTTTTGCTGACGGCCCGAAAACCCAGGTTGCTGAATTCCAGCTCGGTTCCCAGCGGCAGCAGTCCCGGCTGGCGGTTGGAGCGGACCCAGTCCACGAGACTTCCGGCGACGCGGTCGTCGAAAAGAGTGTCGGCGGCGGCGATGGCATATTTGACATAGTCGATCATATCGAATGGACCCTCGGCCGGCATGCTGTCGAGACATCGCTTCTGGATCAGTTCGACGACGCCTCGATTGGCGTTGATCATCCGCAGGGCGATCAGCAGACTGATCGAGCGGTTGAAATACCGCGGCGAGGTGCCCAGGTGCTCCATGTCGTAACGGTACCGGGACTGGACCTGCTGTTCGAATTGGTTGAGCAGGATCATCTTGACCAGCAGGGCCAGGTAGTTGGCCAGATAGGGCCGGGCCTGCGATTCCTTTTTCAGCTCGCGGATGCTCGGGCATGGCCGGTCGAATTCCCGTTCGATGAAATAATCGCTGACGGCGCTCTGGTCCATCTGGCTGGCCACGAGGTCTCGCTCGGTCGTGGCCATCAGTTCCCGGCGGGCGCGGCGTTCGACGCTGGCGTCGGGCGATTGTTCGCCGGGGCGGGTGTGAACCTCGAAGAATCGTTCGATTCGTTTTCGCAGCCACAGTTCGTGGATCAGGTTGACATGGAAGCGGTCGCCGAATCGTTTTTGCATGTTGGTTCGGCTGACCAGATACGCCTGGGCCTCGGCCAGACCGCGGGAGGTGTTGACCTTGACGGTTTCCCGCGTGTAATACTTGCCTTCGTAGCGGTCGATTTCGGCCAATGCCGGNNGCCGGGGCGGGCAGGTCGAAGATGATGTAGCCCTCGATCTTGGCTTCGGGGTCGGGTACGGCGTAGAAATAGACATTATCGGGGCTGAGACGCCGATGGTAAGGCAGGATCGCCGATTCGGCCCGAAGGATCCGCGGGTCAGCGGGGCCTGGCGTCAGCGTAAAGGCGTAGCCACAAACGGAGCGGAGGATTTCCGGGTCCCGCAGGGAGCCATAGACGAACAAGTTGGCGATTAATTCTCGATTATGCATAACNNGCGAGGGTCAATGCACGATCCGGTTGACATGGGCGTGGACGCTGGTCAGGATTTCGTAACAGATCGTCTGGGCCAGATCGGCTAGGGCATAGACCCCGCAGGGCGAATCGTGATGGTCGTCGATGACGGTGGCCATCTGCCCGATGTGGGCGTCGGGAACATCCGTGACATCGATGAGGACCTGATCCATGCAAACCCGGCCAATGACGGGCACGACCGTCGAGCCGATTTTCATGACGGCCTGGTTGGAAAAACACCGCCAGTACCCATCGGCATATCCCAGCGGCAACATCGCGACGATGGTCGGCCGTTGGGTTACGAAGGACCGCCCATAGCTGACGGGTTGGCCGGCCGGCAGGGTCTTGAGTTGCACGATCGGGGCCTCCAGACGCATCGCCGGTTCCAGGGGAATCGGCGGATGGGTCATCGGCCGCGAGAAGTAACCATAGAGCGAGATCCCGCNNTGGATCAGGAGGTCCGGCTTGCCCAGCAGTTGCTGTTCGGCCAGGAAGCGATTGAATCGCTGCAATTGTTCCCGCGCATATGAGAGGTCTTCTTCGTCGGCGGTCGCAAAATGCGTATAGATGCCGGCCAGCTTGAGGTTGGGCTCCTGGCGAATCCGCTGGATGAGGCGAACGGCCAGCTCCGGTTCGATGCCGCAACGGCCCATGCCGGTTTCGAGATTGACATGCAGGTTGAGCACCTTGTCGGAGCCGCGGAGATGTCCGGCGGCGCAGTCCACCGCCTCCAGCGAAGTGGCCACGCGATGGAACTGGCTGTCGGCACATGCGGGAAAAAATTCGGGCGGCTCGGCCGTATGCATCGGTTCCAGGATCAGGATTGGTTTTCCACGAACCCTCTCACTAATATGGATGGCTTCATGAATGCTGCAGACGGCGTAGAAATCCACATCGGTCAGGCGAAGAACCTCGACCACTTCGCGGATGCCGTGGCCGTAGGCGTTGGCCTTGACGACCGCGCAGAACCGCGTGCCTCGTCGGCACAGGCCGCGGAGGTTGCGCAGATTGTTCATCAGGGCCCGCGAGGAGATGTGGGCCTGCAGGTCGGTTCGAACCAGGATTGGCGTTGGATAAACTTTCATGTCGTACGGTTAGTCTCCGCTGAGGATCTGCCGCCGCAGGCGGAACAGTTCCCGAAAGGCCCGCAGGATTACCGCGGGCTTTGCCCCGGTGGCCTGGCCGGAACGCCGCGGGAAATGGTGCACGCCGACCTGGGCGATGGAGCGGCCCTTTCTTGCGGCGCGGGCCAGGATCTCCGTTGAGATCAGGGCGCCGACACTGCGGAGCGTCATGCCGTCGAATACCTGCCGGTGAAAGAGCTTGAATCCGCAGTCGATATCCCGAATCCGCAACGAAAACAGAAAACAGACCAGCCGGGTCCACGCCCAACCATTGAAGCGACGAACAATCCCTTCCTGCCGGTTAAGGCGATAGCCGATGACGATGTCATGGGAATCGATCAACGGCAACAGGTTTTTAAGCTCCGCCAGATCGAACTGGCCGTCACCGTCGGTGAAGAAGATCAGGTCTTTGGAACAGGCGGCGATTCCGGATTGAAGGGCTCCGCCGTATCCCCGGTTGACCGGGTGGTGGACGACTCGAACCTTCGGATTGGCGGCCGCGAGGCGGTCGGCGATAGAGCCGGTTGCGTCGCGGCTGCCGTCGTTGACGACGATGA
>PMBP01000209.1 GCA_003152975.1 Phycisphaerales bacterium
TGTGGCCGGCCGGGTGGATGGCGATTTGCTTCACCGCAAGGTCAGCGAAAGCAATCTGCCCAACCTGTGCAAGCCCAAACGCGACCGGTTTTTGCCCGTTGAGGCGATCCCGACCCTGGGATCGGGAAAATTAGATGTGATGAAACTCAAACAACTGGCTATGGCAACGATGGATAAGACCGATCCGGGCGTTCGGGCATAGGGCTTCCGACAGAGGGCAACGGCGATCAAAGAACTCATCTCGATTTTCATAAGTTATGCAATGGGCTGCATTTGCGTCGGCTATTACCTGACCTGGCTTCTCTACAGGCAGGACATCCGCCAGATCGGCAGCGGCAGTGCCGGTGCCCGCAATGTCGGGAGAATCCTTGGGAAAAAGGGTTTTTATGCGACTCTGCTGGGCGATGTGGCTAAAGGTGCCTCGGCCATCCTCCTGGCCCGATGGATGGGCGTCGAAAACGGCTGGCTTTTGGCCTGCATTCTGGCGGTTCTGGCCGGGCATATCTGGCCGATCCAGTTGGGTTTCCGGGGGGGCAAGGGGATATCCGTGATGGTCGGCGGGCTGATGGTTCTTGACATTACGCTGCTTTTGGTGTTATTTGGTATCGCGTTATTGCTTTATGTCGGTACCAGGAAGTACATGCTCAGCGGAATGCTCGCCATTGTGTTGCTGCCGCTGTTGTCGTATCTGCTGAGCGGGCCGGTTTGGGAGAATATCGGGATGGCTATACTGAGTTTGGTGATTTTGATTAGTCACCGGGACAATATTGCATCGTTGATCGCGCAGAAGAACGCCGGCCCGGAACAGGCGGAAAAAGACCGTCCGGATTCGCGTGGAGGATCCGGGAATGGCTGAGTATTCGTTCAAGATCGCCAACGAGCCGTGGGAGATCGACCAGATCCATCGTCTCAACTACGAGACCTTTGCCGAGGAGATTCCCCAGCACCAGCGGAATCCCGAGCGGATACTGATCGACAAGTTCCACAACGAAAACTCCTATGTCATCTGCCGCAACGGCACCCAGGTCGTCGCCATGCTCGCTGTCCGCGGCAAGCGGCCCTTTTCGCTGGATACCAAACTGCCGGACCTGGACCGATACCTGCCCTCCCACAGAGGCCTGTGCGAAATCCGCCTGTTGTCGGTCCGCAAGGACTGCCGCCGCAGCCGGATCGTTCACGGCCTGCTGGAATCGACCGCCCGCTTTTGCCTCGAACAGGGCTTCGATCTGGCCGTCATCTCCGGCATCCTCCAGCAGCAAAAACTCTACGAACACATGGGATTTATTCCCTTCGGTCCAGTGGTCGGCTCCGACGGCGCCAAGTTCCAGCCCATGTACCTGACCACTCAGGCCCATGTCGAGACCTCGATTTCCGGCTACGACTCCGAAGAGCAGATCCCATCGGTCCTGGCCAACCTCGTTAACCTCCTGCCCGGACCGGTCGAGGTGACGCCCCGCGTCAAAAAGGCCCTGGCCGAATGCACCATCTCCCATCGTTCCGAGGATTTCCTCCGCGTTCATCGCCAGACCCGCAAGCGGCTCTGCCGTCTGGCCAACGCCGGGAGTGTCGAGCTGTTTATGGGTTCCGGAACCCTGGCCAATGATGTCATCGCCGGCCAGCTTTGCCGCGAACCGGGGATGGGTCTGATCCTCAGCAACGGCGAATTCGGCGAGCGGCTCATCCGTCAGGCCCGCCGTGCCGGCGCTGGTCACGAAGTCTTGTCTCAGGAATGGGGCAAGCCCTTCGATCCCCGGCTGATCGAACAAAAGCTCTCCAATCCGGCCATCTCCTGGATCTGGACGGTGCACTGCGAGACCTCCACGGGGATGATTAACGATCTGACGATGCTTAAATCCATCGCCGGCCCGCGGAACCTCAAGCTGTGCCTGGACTGCATCAGCAGCGTCGGGACCGTGCCGGTCGATCTCGACGGTGTGTATCTGGCTTCGGCCGTCAGTGGAAAATGCCTGCGGTCATTTGCCGGCGTGTCGATGGTCTTTTACGACCACGACCTGCAACCCGGCGACGATTGTCTGCCGGCCTATCTGGATCTGTATGCCTATGCCTCCAACGACGGCGTGCCCTATACGCTCTGCTCCAATCTCGTCTATGCCCTGCACGCCTCGCTCGACGAGACCGACCAGCCCCAACGGCTCGAACAGACGCAGAAGGTCTCCGGCTGGCTCCGCCGCGAGCTGCGGAACATGGGCCTGGATCTGCTGATCGACGATGCGTATTCGGCGCCGCATGTCATCACGATCTGTCTGGACCGGAAATACCGATCCGTGCCGATCGGTGACGCCCTCAAGATCCGGGGCTTTATGCTCAGCTACAAGAGCGAGTACCTCGTGAGCCGAAACTGGATCCAAATTTGCCTGATGAGCAATCCTACCCTCGATCGCGTTGAATCGTTGCCGGCCCTTCTCAAGCAGGAATTGGCTCGCAGCATTGTATCGGCGACATGAACGCCCGCCGATCCATCCTGTGGATGGGTTTGTTTGCCGCGGGGATTGTGCCCGTCCTGTTGGCCGCGGATTCCTCCAAGACCCCCAATCAACTGACCAGGGTTTTCCGCTCTGTCGGCATGGACAAGCATCTTGATCGTACGATCCGCATCTCCAAGACGACGGAAAATCTTCTCTCCATTCGCGACGAGGGGTCCTACTTCTTTCACTATCTTGTCCTTACGCCCAAGGTGGCCGCCGACGCCAAAATCATTCGCACCGGCCCCATCGAGTTTCCGCTGTCGTGTGATCGACTGGTGGTTATCACCCATGGATGGATCGATAAGGGCGTGCACGACTGGCCCGAAGATACCGCCCGACAAATTGCCCGTCGCACCGATCCCAACGAATGGATCTGTGCCTTCTTCGACTGGGAGGAAGGGTCCACCGTCATCAATCCCGAAGACGCCGCCAAATATGCCCGTGATATCGCCGGCCCGCGCCTGGCCAAGGCCATCCTCTCCGTCGCCGGCCGCCTCAAGCATATCCACCTCATCGGCCACTCCGCCGGCTCGTGGGCCGTCAACTCGGCCGCACAGATCCTCTCCGACAAAATCTCCGCCGAAATCCATCTGACCTTTCTGGACGCCTTCGTTCCTGTCTTCTGGGATGAATCGGAACTGGGCAAACTTGCCGGTCCCGGTTGGAGCGACCATTACTACATTCGCGACATTACCTTCGAAGTTACCCAGACCGACCTGACCTGGGCCCACAATATCGACATTACCTCCGCCGATCCGTGGTTCAAGGAGCATGAATTTCCCTGGCGCTGGTACTATGCCACCATCGCCGGCCGCTTCGAACACAGTTGGTTTGAAAAAAACACCCCCATCCTCAAATACGCCGGGGGCCTCGAATACGGTTTTGCCCGTTCCCTCGAAGCCGGCCAGTCCAACTGGGATCAATCCCTCCGCCTGCCGAAGGCCAACAAGGCCGTCAAAGACATCTCCGAACAGCCAACATCCAAACCGTAGTACAACCTTGCCAGTCGTGTGCGGGGTGTCTGATCTCCTCGCCCGATTGGAGGGACCCGCTCCGTCGGGTC
>PMBP01000072.1 GCA_003152975.1 Phycisphaerales bacterium
GGGCAACCTCCGCTTCGCTCCGGTTCGCCCGTGCCACCCGGTACGAAATGTAAAGAAGCGTTGGACGCACTACCCTAGCGGACCGCGAAGAAGGAAACGCTGTCCGGATCCATCACGATCCGGTAGCGGTCCCCGATCCAACGGCGCAATTCCTCCGACCGGCAGAACGCGTCGCCCAGCGCGCCCTCGATGAGGATCGCGCGCGGCGGCGCGGCCTGGAACAGGCGGATCAGGCCGTTCGCCACCGACGGGTCGTCCGCGGAATAGGTGGGATCGTAACGGCGTACGAGGCGCACCAGCTCGGGACTCTCGCGCAACGTCTGGGATCCGAAGAAACGAGGAATCATCAGGCCGTGGTGGTAGGGCGCGGGCAACCGGCGGAACGGAGGATTCATCCAATCCGTGTAGACGACGGAATCCGGCGCGGAATGCGCCAGCAGGAATCGGAGTTGCGCGACCTGCTGGCGTTTGGGGCGAGCCCAAAAAGGAGTGCGGTAACCGTCGCGTCGATGCTGCAACCACGCCGCAAGGATCTCGGGATCGCAGGTTCCGTTCTCCTTCTCGACGCCCGCGGGGACGTCCGACGCTTGGACGAGCTGCGACGCCGTTTCGTCGTTGATGCGCGTCGTCATGCGGTAAGAAGAAACGGCCGCCGCCGTCGCGAGAAGCAGCACGGCCAACGCGCCGCACCAGCCGCGGGGCAACCGGCGGAAACGGTGGGTCGCGCGCGCGATCCACGATCGAACGAACGTAGCGGCCACGATCGACCCGAAGAGGACGACAAGGATGTAGTGCTGCTCGAACTTCTGCTTCCGTATCAGGAGAAACAGTACCCCGGAATCCGCTAAGAGGAGGTAGAGCGGGCCCGCCGAATCCCGCCACGCCCCCTTGAACCAGCGCCAGTGGCCGGCGACGAGCGCCCCCCCCACGAGCAACCAGGAGACGGCGCTCTCGGATAGAACCTGCCGGAGGATCGTCCCCGTGTCCCGTTGGTAGGCGATGTATACCTTCTCCAGGGCGAACATCTGCACGTAGATCCGAAATAATTCGACGATACGGGACTTGAACACGACGAAGAACCCCAGGAAACATCCGACGCTCCACGCCGCGCCCATCCACAGCGGCGCGACCAGCGCGGACGGCCCGCGCTCTCTCTTCCACTCCTCCAGGAGCAACCAGAGTCCGACCGCCGCGGAGGGAAATAGGAGGGTTATATGGATCGACGTGGCCAAGCCAAACCCGAGGCCGGCCAGCGCGGCTTGCACCGAAACGCGGCGGCCGGTTGCCTGGGGGCTGATCGCCAGCAGGAAGACGAAAAATATCCACAGCGCCGGCAGGTCCGGACGCACGTGAACCGTCCGCAGGATGAAGAAGGAGAACGAGTTCAGAATCCCGAGCGCCCACAGGGCCTCCAGGCGGCCGTATGCTCTGGCGACCTGGAGGAACAGGACGGCCTGAAACCCGAGGGCCATCGCCCAATGAATCCATCGGAACACTTCGACGAAATCGGGCCGCTCGCCCACCCACGCAACCAGCGGGGCATATATCTTGTAACCCAGCGGCGTACGCGGATCGATGTAGTCAACGCAAGGGAGCACGCCGTGGAGGACGCGGTACGCTCCTCCGACGAGGAAAAGTTCGTCCGGATTGATGAGCGTCCGACGAAGGAGGATCACGCGCCAAACCGCGGAGGCCAGGAGCAGCATCACAAGGGCAATCGCCTCGATGCGCGCCGCCTCGGACCTCGTGTTTTTCTTCGTCCAANNCGCCACGGGCGCTTCATGGTACTCGGGCGCGTGCCGGGTGTCCACGATCGCTTCGGCTGGCGTACCCACGGGGTTTAAACGCGGGCAACAGTCGAACCACCTCGGCGGCGGGGAGGTGCGTGTACGGCCCGAAAGCGCGACGCATAGACCGCGATCCCCCGCGTCCGGATCGCATCGACGACGCGCAGTGGCTCGCCGTCGACGATGCGTCGGACTGATTCGTATCGTCCCGGGCGCGCATTACTATCTGGCGATTTCATCGATTCTTTTCGAGAAATCGTTTCTTTGGCCAGGAAAAAAGAATATTGGCGATCTGGACAGCCATAAACCACAATCCTCCGCGGACGACCTGGATTTCTCGCCCGGGGTTTTTCGCGATCCGTGCCACTTTCTGCAACAGGTAGCTCGGCCGAAAATAAAAGGAGAACGACGCTTGGCGCAACTTCTTTCGAAGGACTTCCTGGGGCGTGGCGGTATCGAAAAACTGGGTTTCGTTCCCCGTATAATAGTCAGACCAGCGTCGGTGGCGGATTTTGCCCTCTCGCGTCATTTCTTCGTGCAGACTGCTCCCCGGCATCGGTTTGAAGACATTGAAATAGGCGTAGTCCGGGGCAAGGCTCTTGGAAAAACGGATTGTCCGGTCGATATCCTCCGGCGTTTCCCACGGAAAACCGATCATGAATGATGCTTTGCATTCCATTCCCACTTGGTGCGTCATCTGGATCGCCGACCGGATTTGATCCATGGTAGTTTTCTTGCCAATGCGGCGCAGTGTCTCCGGATTCCCCGACTCGGCGCCGTACATCACATGATAACAACCGGCTCGTTTCATGGTCCGGAGCAAGTCAAGGTTCACGACGTCGACCCGCGAATTGCAGTTCCAATGGACGGCCAGGCCTCGACGGACTATTTCGTCGCAAAGATCCCTCATCCGTTGGGGCTGGACGGTCGGTATCTCGTCGGCCAACCTGAAGTCTAAGATCCCGTCGTCGCGTCCGGTCTGTTCCATTTCGTCCACGAAATGGGCCGCGCTTCGATAGCGGGTTGTTTGTCCAAAAACGGATTTGGAGCAGAAGGAACAGTGAAATGGACATCCTCGCGAGTAATAAATCAGCGATGATGGCAGCGTCTTGAAGTTTCCGGGGCTTGGGATATAACGCCTCACGGGGACAAGCCCTCTGGCCGGAAACGGCAGTTCGTCCAAATCGGCTATCGGTTCGCGGGCGAGCCCCGTAATAACCTGCCCGTTACTCCGATAAACCAGACCGTCAACCGTCTTTCCTGACGAAATCGCTTTTTCGTTTTCAAGGATCTCGACTAACGTATTTTCGCCTTCGCCAAACACGATCATGTCCAGGTCGGGGAATTCCGCCAGCGTTTCGCGCGGCAGGGCGGAGGCATGAAATCCCCCAAGGACGGTGGTAATCCTGGGGTCGAACGCCTTAGTCCAGCGGGCAACGTCGCCCGCGCGATCGACGTTCATCGTGTAAGACGTTATCCCTACGATCCGCGGTTGGCGCGATTGGAGAACCGCCCGCAAACGAGGTTCGTCGACGCGGCCGAGATTTAAATCCAATATCTCGGCGGAATGACCGGCCCGATGAAGAGAAGACGCAATGCCGCATAAATGCAGGGGAATTTCCTTGCCCGGCATGCTGAAGAAATCCCCGCTGAGCGGGGGATGGACAAGGAGGATGTCGAGGGGCTTATTGCCCGTTTCGGAACGAGGGAAGCAGAGGGCTACCCGGAACGGCAAGTCCATCCTCGCGATGACGTAGATCCGCTTATTATATCCTACTTCGACACGATGATGGGTCGGCGCTGGTGACCGGATCGAAGGCCCGACCCGCTTCATGTCCAGGATCTCCCCGGTGCCCGGCGAGTTCCACGCGGTCGCCGCGGACCTGATCTCGTTCCTGCCCGCGAACGGGTTCTCCTCGATCGGCCACGCCCAGGT
>PMBP01000310.1 GCA_003152975.1 Phycisphaerales bacterium
CGCGACGCCTGCCCGCGCGACGGAGCGCGCGGGCCACCTGTGTCGCTGGCGTCCGTCAATGAGGCCACCCCGGAGAATACAATTTGCCTTGTTCATGACGTGGGAATTTGGTGCAATCGCACGCACGCAAAACAGGAGGGCGCAACTATGGCAAGGTTCGGTGGGACGCGGGCGTTGGTTGGGGCGGCAGTCGGGGCGTGTTTTGTCGGGATCGTGGCGCGAGGGGCGGAGCAGGCACAGGCGCCCGCCAATCCGATCGAACTCTCCTATAGCATCTTCTTCCCGCCCGCGCACATCCAGTGCAAGACCGCCGTGGAATGGGGCAAGGAGATTGAGAAACGCGCTAACGGGCGGGTCAAGATCGTCGTCTATCCCGCCGGGTCGCTGACGAAGGCCGACCAGTGCTACGAAGGGGTCGTCAGCGGCATCTCCGACCTCGGGATGAGCTGCTTCGCCTACACGCGCGGACGTTTCCCGCTCGTCGAAGGACTCGACTTGCCTCTCGGCTACCCGGACGGCATGACGGCGACGCGTGTCGCCAATGCGATGGTTGCGAAATACCAACCAGCCGAGTTGAGGGATGTAAAAGTGCTGTATGTGCACGCGCACGGGCCGGGACTGCTGGCGTCGAAGAAACCGGTCAGCAAGCTGGAAGACCTCAAGGGTATGAAGATCCGCACGACGGGACTATCGACAAAGATCGTTGAGAACCTCGGCGGGGCGCCGGTGGGCATGAGCCAGCCGGAGACCTACGAGGCGCTGTCCAAGGGCGTGGTCGATGCCACGCTGTGCCCGATCGAGACCCTGAAGGGCTGGAAGCAGGGCGAGGTGATTTCTTCGGTGACCGACTCGACCTGCATCGGCTATACGACCGCGATGTTCGTGGTGATGAACGCCAAGAAATGGGAATCGCTGCCGGCGGACATCCAGAAGATCTTCGACGATGTGAACAAGGAATGGATCATCAAGCATGGGCAGGCCTGGGATCAGGCCGATCAGGAAGGGCGGGATTTTATCAAGTCGCTGACGCCCCCGCGCGAGATTATTCCGCTGGCGGCCGACGAGCAGGCCAAGTGGAAGAAGGCCGTCGAGCCGGTACTGGATAACTATGTGATCGCGGCCAAAGGCAAGAACCTGCCGGGCGAGGCGTTTTTGAAGGATCTGGAAGATAGCGTCGCCAAGGCGGCCAAGCCGGCCGGGGCGGGGAAATAAGGCCATGCTGTCCGTCTCTTCGGATCAGGGCCTGCGAACCGCATACAAGCGGGCGCTGCGCGGGCTGGTCGGCGGGCTGTGCCTGTTGTCAGCGACGGGGATTGTGCTGATGATGGGCATCACCTCGTTTGATGTCGTTAGCCGCGCGATTTCCAACTCGCCATTGCGGGGCGCCAACGACCTGGTGAGCGTCTGCGCGGCGATCACGCTGGCGGCGTCGCTGCCATACACGACCAGCTTGAAGGGGCATGTGGCCATCGAGTTTCTGTTTCTCAAGCTTTCGCGGCGCGGGCGGCGGATCGGCAATGTCCTGGTGCACTCGGTGATCGCGGTCCTGTTTATCCTGTTTTCGTGGCAATGCGTTTCATACGGAAACGCCATGCTGGTCAAGAACCAGTTGATGGTGACGCTTCGCTGGCCGCTGTTCTGGGTGCCGTATATCATGGCCCTGTGCTGCGCGTCGACGGTCCTGGTGGTCTTTGAACACATCGCCTATCCCAACGAGGAGTTGATCAAGCCATGACCTTCGACATGACTCCCGAACAGAAAGGTATTGTCGGTTGTATCCTGCTGGTGGTGATGCTGCTGACGAGCTTACCGGTGGCGTTTTCGATGGCGGTGGTGGGCGTGGTGGGTTTCGCCTGGGTGATCGGAGACATCCATCCGGCGCTGAACATGATGTCGATGAATCTTTTCGATATCTTTAATAACTACAATCTAACGGTGATCCCGCTATTCGTGCTGATGGGGCAGATCGCGTTTCACGGCGGGATCAGCCGGCGGCTTTTTTCGGCGGCCTATCACTGGCTGGGGCCGCTGCCCGGCGGATTGGCGATGGCCACCGTCGGGGCGTGCGCGGCCTTCGGGGCGATCTGCGGATCGGGGCCGGCGACGACGGCGACGATGGCGTCGGTGGCGCTGCCGGAGATGAAGCGATACGGCTACAGCATGCAACTGGCGACGGGGACCGTGGCATCGGGCGGGACGCTGGGGATGATGATCCCGCCGAGCGTGGTGTTCATCGTCTATGCGATCCTGACCGAGCAGTCGATCGGCAAGCTGTTCATTTCCGGGATCATCCCCGGGATCCTGACGGCGATCTTGTTCTGCCTGTCGATCTACTGGCAGTGCAAACGCAATCCCACTCTGGGGCCGGCGGCCCCGCCGACAACCCTGTGGCAAAAGACCCGGTCTTTGCTGGGGGTGTCGGAGACGCTGATTCTTTTCGCGCTGGTGATGGGCGGGATGTTCCGGGGATGGTTCAGCGCCAACGAGGCGGCGGCGATCGGGGCGGCGGGAACGATCCTGATCACGGTGGTGCAAAAGAAGCTGGCGTGGAAGACCTTCCTGCAGAGCTTGCGGGAGACGATGCGGACCTCGTGCATGGTGATGATCATCGTGGCCGGGGCGGCGATCTTCGGGAACTTTCTGGCGGTGACGCGGCTGCCGTTTCAACTGGCCGGGTGGCTGTCGGGGCTGGCGATTCCGGGCTGGGGCGTGATCGCGCTGATCGTGGTGTTTTACCTGATCGCGGGATGTTTTGTCGATGCGCTGGCCCTGGTGCTGCTGACGGTGCCGATTTTTTATCCGGTTGTCACGGCGCTGGGCTATCACCCAATCTGGTTCGGGGTGATGATCGTGCTGGTCACGCAGATGGGTGTGATCACGCCGCCGGTGGGCGTGTGCGTGTATGTGGTCAGCGGGATCGAGCGGGATGTTCCGCTGCAGACGGTGTTCAAGGGATCGATGCCGTTTCTGTATATGATGATTGTGGCGGCGATATTGATCACGGCGTTTCCGCAGTTGTGTTTGTGGCTTCCAAGTCTGTCGCATTGAGGGCGGCGAGTCAATCGATCGCATGGAGGTGCGTATGAGCGGTAGTTCAACCTTGCCTATCGGGCCGTGTCGGAGGATATTGTTCTGCACGGACTTTTCAAAGAACGCGGAGTTCGCTTTTCAATTCGCCGTGGATGCGGCGCTGCGTCGGCCGGGCTGCGACCTGTATCTGCTGCATGTGGTGCCGGAGACGGACGCCCAGTTCTGGAAGACTTACCTGTACGAGGTGGATGGCGTGGACGACAAGGCCAGGCGGGACATCGACCGGCGGATCGACGAGGTCTATCGGTCGCGGCTTCCGGCGGGGCTGGAACTGAAGGTCGAGTTCCGGATCGGGCGGGACTGGCAGGAGATCCTGAACTTCGCGAACGAAAAGGACATCGATCTGATCGTCATGGGGCGGCAGGGGAAAGGGTCGCTGCAGACGGCCCTGTTTGGGAATGTCACCGAGAAGGTGGCCCGCAAGGCCGACTGCGCGGTGCTGATCGTGCCGCTGTCGTTCGAGGAGAAGCTCGAGCGGGGAAACCGATAGGACAACCCATATCCGCAGATTACGCAGATATATTTTCACAACCCGCAGAGCAATGTTTATCCACGGATTACACGGATTTCACGGATTCAGGAAAAGCTAAGCACGAAGTATTCATTTCTAAACAAATCTGAAGCACAAAAGTGAAATATAGAAACGATCTGGATGCCGGCCTTCGCCGGCATGACCCTTCGATATGGCCGATGTACCATCGGCCTACTCAGGGCATCGCAAACGGACCCGATCCCGATATACCACATCGGGACTCGAACAAAGTGAGCGGAGCGGGTCCCTCCAATCCCAAACGAAACGGTTGAATTCCGCGCGGGGATCGGGTATAAGGCGGGTTTCTAACTTAGTTTGGAAAGGTATCGTGCATGGAATTATCGGAACTGAAGTCGGCATTGGAACAGGTGGAGGCCCGGGTGGGACATTTCCGGGAGTGGCTTTGACCTGGCGAGCAAACAGCAGCAGCGGCAGGAGCTGGAGGGACGGATGTCGCGGCCGGGTTTCTGGGACAACCAGGAGACGGCGCAGAAGGTGATCGGGCAACTGACGGCCGTACGGTCGGTGATTGAGCCGGTAGAGAAGGTGGCGGCGGCGACCAAGGACCTGCGGGAGTTGTTCGATCTGGCGGCGGAGGAAAAGGACTCGGCGACGCTGGCGTCGATCGAGAAGGACCTGCCGGGTCTGGATGCTCAGTGTGCCAAGATCGAGATCGCCGGGACGCTCAACCGGCCGGACGACCCGCGGAACTGCTTTTTCAGCATTCACGCCGGGGCCGGCGGCACGGAGAGTTGCGACTGGGCGAGTATGCTGCTGCGGATGTACACGCGGTATTTCGACCGCAACAAATACAAGTACGAGGAGATGGATTTAACGCCCGGGGAAGAGGCGGGGATCCGGTCGGTGACGCTGAAGGTGATGGGGCCGTTCGCGTTCGGGCGGCTGTCGTGCGAGATGGGCGTGCATCGGCTGGTGCGGATCAGCCCGTTCGATTCGCAGAGCCGGCGGCACACAAGCTTTACAGCGGTGGATGTGGCGCCCGAACAGGACGATGTGGCGATCCAGATCGACGAGGACGACCTGCGGATCGACTACTACCGGGCGGGCGGGGCGGGCGGGCAGCATGTCAACAAGACCAGCTCGGCGGTGCGGATCACGCATTTTCCGACGGGGATCGTCACCCAGTGCCAAAACGACCGCAGCCAGCACAAAAACAAGGCCGAGGCGATGAAGATGCTCAATGCCAAGCTGTATATGCTCGAGCAGCAGAAGCGCGACGCCGACCTGGCCAAGATGTACGGTAACAAGGGCGAGATCGCCTGGGGCTACCAGATCCGCAGCTATGTCCTCCAGCCGTATCAGCTTGTCAAGGACCACCGTACCGACTACCAGACGGGCAATGTCGAGGCGATGCTGGCCGGGGAACTGCTGGACGATTTCATCGAGAACTTCCTCAAGCATCGCAGCCGCAGCGCGGCGGAAGCGAAGAAGTAAATCAATTGTATATTGGATATTTGATATTGGATAATGTGGGATAGTTTCCTCGATATATGTCGGCCGTGGATCATTGGTTCACTGCGGGATTCATTGGGAAAGGGGATTTATGGCGCGCGAGGTCATTCGAATTGTCGTTGAGGTCAAGACGAGCGATCCGGTGCAGACGGCGACGGACCTGCTGGCGGTGGGGGTGTTTGCCGACGGGCCGGACCCCGAGCTGATCCGGACGCTGGATGAGCGGCTGAGCGGGGCGATCGGGCGCGTCCGCAAGCTGGGCGATTTTACCGGCAAGCCGGCAACGACGGCGTTGCTGTACGGCGGGGCGGGTGTGGGGCCGCGGCGAATTTTGCTGGTCGGGCTGGGCGAGAAGAAGAAGGCGACGATGGAGACCGTACGGACAGCGGTGATGACGGCGGCGTCGAAGGCCGTCGAGGTGAAGGCCAAGACGGCGGCGATCGCGATCCATCAGGATTTTCCGTTTGAGCGGCTGGTCCGCGCCGATCAGATTGCTCAGATGGTGGCCGAGGCGGCGTTGTTCGGGGCGTACCGGTGGGATGAGTACCTGCCCCAGGATGACGACGGTCGGCCGGAGAAGATCACAGTGACGATCCTGACACAGGGGCTTGCGGCCCATTCGTACCGCCGAGGCGCCGACATCGGGACGATTCTGGGCGAGGCGCAGAGCTATGCCCGCACGATCATGAACCGGCCGGCCAACCAGGTCAGTCCGGAGGCGCTGGCGGCAGAAGCGAAAAAACTGGCCCGTCAACATTCCAACCTATCCTGCACAGTCCTCGATGAAAAGCAGCTTACGGCCAAGGGATTCGGGGGAATCCTGGCCGTGGGGCAGGGCTCGGCGCACCCGCCTCGGCTGATCGTGGTGCGATATCGGCCCCGCAAATCGGCCGGGACGGTGCCGACGGTGGCGCTGGTGGGCAAGGCGATCACCTTCGATTCGGGCGGGATCAGCATCAAGCCGTCGGAGGGAATGCAGGACATGAAGTTTGACAAGTCCGGCGGGGTGGCGGTGCTGGGGGCGATGCGGGCGATCGCGGGATTGCGGCCGGATGTCCATGTTGTCGGGATCATTCCGTCGGCGGAGAATATGCCGGGCGGGGGCAGCTATCGGCCGGGCGATATCGTCACGACCTTCAGCGGCAAGACGGTGGAGATTCAGAACACCGACGCCGAAGGGCGGATGCTGCTGTGCGACGCGATTGCCTATGCGACGAAGCTGGGTTTCGATGCGGTGGTGGATGCGGCGACGCTGACGGGGGCGTGCGTGGTGGCGCTGGGCGAGTGGACGGCGGGTGTGATGGGCAGCCACGACGGACTGATCGAGCAGCTCAAGGCCGCGTCGTCGGCGACAGGCGAAAAGATCTGGGAGCTGCCGTGCGGGGAGGAATACCTGGAGCTGATGAAGTCGAAGATCGCCGACCTGAAGAATACCGGCGGGCGATGGGGCGGGGCGTGTTCGGCGGCGGCGTTTCTGCGGGAATTCGCGGGCACAACGCCCTGGGCGCACCTGGATATCGCAGGGGTCGGTTGTGTCGATGGGGGCAAGAAGTTCGGTTCGCCCGGCTCGATCGGATTCGGGATCCGGTTGCTGACGCGTTTCGTATGCGATTACCAACCTGTCAAGGTCGAGAAATCCTGAGCCGAAAGGGACCTGCGATGCCGATGGATGATGCTGGAATCAATCATATCGACCTGCCGCGGATCGAGAATGCCGTGCGGGAAATCCTGCTGGCGGTCGGCGAGGACATCCAACGCGAAGGCCTCCGCGATACGCCGGCGCGGGTGGCGCGGATGTACGCCGAGCTTATCCACGGGATGCACCACGACCCGAAGGAAAACCTGATCACGGTTTTTCACGAGGACTACGACGAGGTGGTCCTGTTGCGGGATATTCCGTTCTTCAGCATGTGCGAGCACCACCTGATGCCGTTCATGGGCAAGGCGCACNNCGGCTGCAGGTGCAGGAGCGGCTGACAGGGCAGGTGGCTGACTTTTTGATGGACAACCTCAGCCCCATCGGCGTGGCGGTGGTGCTGGAGGCATCGCACAGTTGCATGACGATCCGCGGGGTGAAAAAGCCCGGGTCGGTGATGGTAACCAGCGCGCTGCGGGGCGGATTTTTGAAGGACCCGCGGAGCCGCAGCGAGGTGCTGTCGCTGATCCACGGGACCGGACGGGGAATGTAAGGGATTGAAAATTGGGATCGAAGCCCTTTTGGCCCTCGGGAGGTTTTTCGGTTTTGGAGCCAAAATTTTTCGATTCCTCGTTGTTCTGACGAATGAATAGTCAGTAGTCAATATTCAATCGTCAATGGAAAGATGGCATCGATCTTCGTTCAACCCGATAGCCAGCGGAAGCTGGAGATACTTAGCGCCGACGCGCAGTACGACTTGGCGTGCGCGTGCGGGTCTCGGTCCGAGGAGCGTCGCGTCCGCGGTTCGCAGGGGCGGTGGGTCTATCCGGTTACGCTGCCCAGCGGCGGCTCGAGCGTGTTGTTTAAGACCCTGATCTCCAATGTCTGCACGAACGACTGCAAATATTGTCCCCTCCGCGGCGAGAACGACCTTCGCCGCTGCACACTGACCAACACCGAAGTCGTCGATACCTTTCTGGATTATTACCGGCGGAAAGAGGTCTTTGGCCTGTTCCTCAGCTCGGGTGTGATCGGCACGCCGGATGCGACGCTGCAGCGGCTTTGCGATATTACCCGGACTCTTCGGCGGCAGCACCAGTTCCGCGGCTATGTTCACTTGAAGATCCTGCCGGGCAGTTCGGCGGCGGCGGTTGAGGAGGCGGTGTCGCTGGCCAGTTCGGTGTCGCTGAACATTGAGACGCCGGGGGAATCGTTTCTCTCTAAGTTGTCCGGCCGCAAGAACTTCCTGCGGGATATCATCGAGCCGATCAAGCTGATCAGTCGCCTGACGGCCAAGGGCAGCCGCTACCATCGGGTCAAGCACACCACACAGTTCATCGTCGGGGCCGCGGGCGAGGCCGACAGCCAGATCGTCCGCTACATGGGTGGTCTGTATCAGCGACTGGGCCTGGATCGCATTTACTTCAGTGCCTACCAGCGGGNNGCTGCAGACCGATCCGAAGCTGGCCTGGGCCCAGCGGCACCCGGAGTTTTTCCCGGTCAATGCCAACACCGCCGGCAAGTGGGATTTGCTGAGGGTTCCGGGTTTAGGTCCGGATACAGTATCAAAAATTCTTAATCGCCGGAAGGAATGCCGGATACAGTCGATCGAAGATTTTGCCCGGCCGACGGTCCTGACCCGACGGGCGGAACCCTACCTTGTTTTTTCGTAAGTCATTATCCTGCAAGCACTTACATTGGATGCAAGGCTCGTTTGGATTTTCGCTTTCGCGGAAATGACA
>PMBP01000451.1 GCA_003152975.1 Phycisphaerales bacterium
CCAGTGCTCCTATTGATAATGGATGTTTTGCTATTGTCCGTAAAACGGATCGCCCTCCGACAGAAATGCCGAACGGGCATAGCGCGCGGGCCGAACGCCGGTCGTGCGGTCCTTCGGGAGAATTATAGGGCAAGGCACAAATTGTTTCCAGTATTTTTATGGAGAAAAAGTCATCCTTTTCGGACTGGGGGTGATTTGCACACAAAAGGTCTCTTGTGTCACTATTTAAGGGTTACCGAAATCCTGCTGTCCGATTCCGGAAAGAGACGCGTGGGCGCAATCAGATTCTGGGTGAATCGGGCCAGTCGCCGGAGAAGACTTCGACGGCCGGNNCAGGCTCCGGTCCCGCAGGCCAGGGTGATACCGCTGCCGCGTTCCCAGGTGCGGACGGTCAACTCGGACGGCGATTCGACCTTGACGAAGTGGACATTGATCCGCTGGGGGAAAAGCGGGTGATGCTCAATGATTGGGCCCAGACGGGCCAGATCGACGGCATTGAGATCTTCGACGAAAAAGACGGCGTGGGGGTTGCCCATCGAAACGCAGGTCATCGCCTCGGAGAATCCGTCGATCGAGAAGGGCTCGTTGACCACTTGCGGCCGGTCGAGGGCGACGGGGATCTGCCGGGCGGGCAGGATCGGTTGGCCCATGTTGACGCAGACGCGATCGGCCAAGCCGTCCGGGCCGGTATCCAGGCCGACGGTGAGCACATCCCGGCCGGTCTCGATTCGCAGCGAGGCGGGAAAGGTTGCCTGACCCGGTATCGACAGGTGCGTGCCCGCATCGACGAGGTGGTGGTCGAAGATATACTTGGCCACGCATCGCAGGCCGTTGCCGCACATCTGGGCCTCGGNNGCGTTGAACATCCGCATCCGGGCATCGGCCACGGAAGAAGGACAGATCAGGATCAGGCCGTCGGAACCGACACCGAAGTGGCGGTCGCTGATGCGCACGGCCAACACGGCAGGATTATCCACCCGTTGTGAAAAGCAATCGACATACACATAGTCGTTGCCTGTGCCCTGCATTTTGGTGAAGCGCATAAATCATTCCTTTCGCACCTTATTTATATCATACATTACAGGGTAATTCAAGAAATTATTAGCACCGGGACGGTCACAATCGGTACCCATTTGCCGGTTCGAACCCTGGAAATAATTTACCCCCTATGTTTATTGCGTTGGAACACGAGATTTGGTTGCGGGTCTAATTTGTCGGATGATATCAGAATAGGACTATTTCTCATAATAAAGGAGGCAACATCATGTGCGTTAAATTTTGGGTCGTCTGTATTCTATCGCAGGGCATGTTTCAATCCCTACTTGGCCAGCCCCTGGATGTAGAAGCTGAATTGTCAAGCCAAGTTGAGAGGATCCGTAACGACAGGGAGTTTTATCCCGATGAGTATAGGTTTGCCAAAACTCATGGCAGATCCTTAATCGGGCACGGTTTTGAACTGTTCGGCGACCCCACTGATCGTGTTCGGCGTTTCGCCTATAATCTCTATTTTTCCCTCGGGAGGGGCACCGACAAACCCGAAGATCGCAAGGCGATCTTGAATATTTTAGTAGTCCAATCGTTCAGGAATTGGGAATCCGGCGGTGGAAATGCTCTGTATTATATTGCCAACCAAAACCCACTTCTCGAAGCCGACTTTTCCGAAGACACCAAGGTCGTGATCCAGAAGGAATTTCTGTCGGAGTATCGGGGCAACCGTATGAAGCCGGTTGTTATCCGATTGGTTGGCGTGGCCAACTTGACGACCCTTTTGCCCCAGCTTCAGGAATTATCCCGCATCATACCGGAGTTCATTGAAATTTACCCTCAGAATCGCACGGCATTGAGTACCGCCGTTGAAGATGAAATTGCCTTTTCCGCCTTGCAGGCAAGGGCAAGGATGGGAATCAAGAAAGACATCCAGGCATGTATTAAGGTGGTGGATTCGCAACCAGATGAGGAGTTCAAGGTAAGCCATGAATTCAAGTACCTCGTTTACATCCGCCAGCCTGAAATTCTTGATTATTTTAGAGAACGATACTTTTTCGATTTCCGATACTTCAAACCCCTTGGCGAAGATGTGGTTCCGGTACGCTATTCTGATTGGATCAGGATTTATATGGAGACCATGGTGCGTGGATACCCTGATTTCAAAGAGATTGATAAAGAACTCTATCGCATTTGGAATTCGTTAAAAACCGAAGATCGAAATCCTGGGCAATTTCACGAAGAATATATTCGTCAATGGGTAAAACAACAGCGTTCATGGGATATCATTCGGTAATTCAATGGAACTCCGGCCCCGCTTGTCGTTGTTTCAAATATTGAACGGACACGGATGTGCGCCTTTGGCATTATCTGGAGCTAATCGGCGGCGTCAGGAAGGCAACAGGTGGTAGGCGATTTCGCCCAGGCCGATGGAGATGTGTTCGTTGCGGACGAAGACTCCGTCGGGCAGTTGCAGGGTGGTGGGGGAGAAGTTCCAGATGGCGCAGATGCCGGCCTCGACGAGTTCGTAGGCGAGGATCTGGGCGACAAAGACCGGGCAGGCGAGTATGGCGATGCGGGGTTTCCGGCGGCGGATGAACGATTTCATACGGGCCGTGGGAAGGATCGTGTGCCCGGAGACGGCGGTGCCGATCTTGCGGGGATCGTTGTCGAAAAGGCCGACGATGTTGAGGCCCAGTTCGCGGAAGTCGCGATAGGCGACCAGCGCGCTGCCGAGCCGACCGACGCCGACGATGACGGCGTCGAGGTTGCGACCCAGGCCCAGGAATCTGCGGATGCTGTCGAGGATCTGTTCGCGGCGAAAACCGGTGTTCGGCCTACCCTTGACTCCGACCAACGCCAGATCCTTGCGGACCTGGGTGTCGTCCACGCGAAACTGGGAGGCCAGATGGGGGCTGGAAATCCACTCGATGTTCGGATCGTATTTGGACAGGCAGACATAGTAGTGCATCAGCCGTTCCAGAACGGTGTGGGTTACATGGCGCGGCATCTTCCGGGACCGTGAACCGGTGGAGTGGAGCTTCCGGGGCCCGTTACTTGTGCGTGATGTGGTCTTCTGTTTCATCCGATTTCCGGGACCGCCGGAGCGGGTTAAATCGTTCTTTTTATCACGAATTCCATGTGGGCATTTTACCGCCGATCTGCAAAAAGAAAAGAGCCGTGTTGGTTTATTTTGTTGAAAACCGCAGGCCTTAATCCCCTATATTCCCACCGGATATCTGGGAGTGCGGATAATGTCCCGCGCAAACAGGGGATTCCCGTGCATTAATTGATGGCGGAGTTCGTGAAAAATTTCTCGATTTTCGAAAATTTTCTTTGCGGGCCGTACCCCTTTGGGTATCATAGCAGCTTTACCTATCCCACCGCCGGGGGCGGCCGGGATGGGAAGCCGGGCCGGGATGAACGGCCCTGCGGACTGCTCAAAATCGCACGAGGAATCAGACTTAGGAAAAGGTGACTCATGAGCGAAACCAAGACCGTAGTCCAGGAGATCTGCCGCTCGGTCAATCAGGACCGGACGCGGATGATGGACATTATCACGCAGGTTCAGGGCCGTTTGGGGTGCGTGTCCTCGGAGGCCATCGATCTGATCGCCGCCCAGGTACACTGCAAGCGGGTGGAGGTCGAAAGCGCCGCGTCGTTCTACGCCTTTTTGTCCCGCACGCCCAAGGGCAAGGTGGTTATCCGGCTGTGCAACGATGTGGTGGATCGGATGAACGGTGCCGACGCGGTGGCCAAGGCCTTTTCCGAGGAGTTGGGCATCGGATTCGGACAGACGACCCCGGACGGCAAGATCACGCTGGAATATGCCCCGTGCATCGGGATGTGCGACCAGGCGCCNNGACGCCCTGCGGCCCTGATCAACCAGGAGGTGTTCACCTACCTGTCCACGGACAAGGCCCGCGAGATCGTCCGCGAACTCAAGAAGCACGGCGACCCGAAGAAGATTACCCACCGGCTGGGCGACGGCAACAATGCCCACGAACTGGTCCGGTCGATGGTGCATAACGGTATCCGCAAGAAAGGCCCGGTGATTTTCGCCGACTATACCAAGGAAGCCGGCCTAAAAAACGCCCTGGCGATGAGCCCGGTGGAGGTCATCCGCGAAATCAAGACCGCCCGGCTTCGCGGCCGCGGCGGGGCGGGANNAGCGGGCTTCGCGGCCGCGGCGGGGCGGGATTCCCGGCCGGTATGAAGTGGGAATTCACCCGGGGGGCCGAAGGGACCAAGAAGTTCGTGATCTGCAACGCCGATGAGGGCGAACCGGGAACCTTTAAGGACCGCGTGATCCTCACCGAGCGGGCGGACTTGGCGTTCGAGGGGATGACCGTCGCCGGTTATGCCATCGGCGCCGAAAACGGCATCCTGTATCTCCGCGGCGAATACGCCTATCTTCATGCATTTCTCGAAAAAATCCTGGCCGACCGCCGCAAGAGCGGCTTGCTGGGCAACGATATCCTCGGCAAGAAGGGTTTCCACTTCGACATCCGGATCCAGATGGGTGCCGGCGCGTATGTGTGTGGCGAGGAAACATCTTTGATCAGCTCCTGCGAAGGCCTGCGGGGCGATCCCAAGAACCGCCCGCCGTTCCCGGCCCAGAAGGGGTATCTCGGTTTTCCGACCTCGGTCAACAATGTCGAGACCCTTTGCTGTGCGGCCCGTATTATGGAAAAGGGCGCCGCGTGGTTTGCCGAAGCGGGCTCGAGGGGAACGCCCAGCACCAAGCTGCTGAGCATCAGCGGCGATTGCACGGGACCGGGGGTCTATGAGTTCCCCTTCGGCATCAAGGTCCGTGATCTGCTTCGGGAAGTGGGCGGCGAAAACGCCCAGGCGGTGCTGGTCGGGGGGCCATCGGGTCAGTTTATCGGCCCCAAAGACTTCGACCGGATTATTTGCTATGACGACATCGGAACCGGCGGCGCTGTGGTGGTGTTCGGGCCGGAACGGGATCTGATTGATATTGTGCATCAGTATCTTGAATTTTTCGTCGAGGAAAGCTGCGGATACTGCACCCCGTGCCGCGTGGGCAATGTGCTGCTCAAGCACCGGGTGGAAAAGATTTTGGCCGGTCAGGGCGAACCAGGCGACCTGGATGCCCTCAAGGAATTGGGCGATTCGATCAAGCTGGCCAGTCGGTGCGGCCTGGGGCAGACCTCGGCCCATCCGGTGCTGACGACCCTGAAGAATTTCCGCCCGGTGTATGAGGCCCGCGTCAAGCCCAGAGCCGATAAGATGGAAGCGACCTTCGATATTCACAAGGCGCTGGGGCCGGCCGAGTCGATCGCCGCCCGCAAGTCCGTGATCTACAACCACTAAGACAAGGATAGCCCATGAGTCAGGAAATCACATTTACGATTGACGGCGCCGCGGTCAAGGGCACCAAGGGCCAGACGATCCTGCAGGCCGCCGAAGAGGCCGGGATTTATATCCCGCGACTGTGCAACCTCAAGGGGCTCATCCCCCACGGTAGCTGCCGCGTCTGCACGGTGCTGGCCAACGGCCGGCCGCAACCGGCCTGCATCCAGCCGATCGCCCAGGACATGATCGTCGAAAACAACACCCCGGAACTGACGAACCTCCGCAGAAACCTGATCGACATGCTGTTTGTCGAAGGCAACCATTTCTGCATGTTCTGNNCCGAAGTATCCGTTCCAGTTCCCCGTGCGGGATGTGGACGCCTCGCACCCGGATATTTTCATCGACCGCAATCGTTGTATCCTCTGCGGCCGGTGCGTGCGTGCGTCGCGGGATCTGGACGGAAAGGGCTGCTTTGAATTCGTCGGTCGCGGATCGCACAAGCGGATCGCGGTCAACGCCGAAGCCCGTCTGTCCGACACGAACATGGATATCAAAGACAAGGCCGCCGAGGCCTGTCCGGTCGGCTCGATCCTCAAGAAACGCGTCGGCTTTGCCGTTCCCGTCGGCCAACGAAAATTCGACCATCAATCCATCGGGTCCGACATCGAGGCCCATCGAACTTCCGGTAAGTAAAGGAATCATCCATGGCAAAACCAAAGGTAGCAACGGCATCGCTGGCGGGTTGTTTCGGCTGTCACATGTCGATCCTCGACATTGACGAGCGGATCCTGGACCTGATCGAGCTGGTGGATTTCGACAAGTCTCCCGTGGACGACATCAAGAAGTTCACCGGGCAATGCGCGATCGGCCTGATCGAGGGCGGCTGCTGNNGCTGCTGCAACGAAGAGAATGTGCACAACCTGCAGGACTTCCGCAGGCATTGCGATATCCTGATCTCGCTGGGCGATTGTGCAATCGATGGCGGGATTCCCGCGATGCGGAATGTGATCCCGCTGAAAGAGTGCATCGACGAGGCCTATCGCAACGGCCCGACGGTGTACAATCCCGGCGGTATCGTCCCCAACGACAAGGAAATCCCGCTGTTGCTGGACAAGGTCTATCCGTGTCATCACATTGTCAAGATCGACTATTCTCTGCCGGGCTGCCCGCCGTCGGCGG
>PMBP01000320.1:0-234 GCA_003152975.1 Phycisphaerales bacterium
CAATCGCGGCGGCCGCTCGATCGTCTGGATCAAGGATCACTAAGCGCTTATCGCAAGTGGAGGGCCGCACTCTATTGCGGCCGTTTATCTTTTCTGCAAGACCAGAGGCCGGATGGCGTCAATCGTTTTGCCCGTCGCGCCCTGATTGCGACGGATGGTGTCGCGGCCGTTGGCTGCGATGCGCCGGGCGTAGGCCGGATCGGCCAGACACTGCCGCATCGCATCCAGGAGCCC
>PMBP01000320.1:252-474 GCA_003152975.1 Phycisphaerales bacterium
CTCCATCATGTCCGAGCCGCCCATCGGCGCCAGCGTCCGGCCCACGAAGACCGGGCCCGACGACAGGCAGTAGAACTTCCGCAGATCGCCCATTGTGTCGCCGAGAATGACGGGGACCTTTTCCGTTAATCCAATAATTTGTGTCTTGATCTTGCTGTATCGCTCGAATGCCAGGCCCGCCTTGCCGATCTGCTCGGCCACCTCGTCGAATCGCTCCGGCTT
>PMBP01000320.1:483-2620 GCA_003152975.1 Phycisphaerales bacterium
TGCCGGGCCAGCGCGTCGGCGCCGGCAACGGTGTCGGCGATCTCGGCGGTGTCGTATTTGAGCGAACTGATAACCCGAACCGTCTCAGGCCGACAGCCCAGGGCGATAAACCGCTCGGCATACTGTCGCGTCTGCGCAAGAACAAGAGATGCACGGGCGAAAATAGGAACAACAAGGGAATGAACAAGCTTGTAACGGGGAAAGCTGCGGTCGCTGATCCGGCCGTTNNTATCGCGTCTCGCGGCCTCGGCGGAAAGATTCGGCCACAGCTCCAGCTCCATCAGCAAACACAGGTCCGGCCGAAGGTTGTCCATCGCCCTACGGACGATCCACGACAAATCGAAGGGATAATAGAACACCGCCAGGTCTTTGCCGTACAACGCCGTCGCCCGCGCCATCCCGGTATCCGTCGTGCTCGATAAGACGACCTCGTGGCCGGGAAAGGCGACCTGAAGCTGGCCGATCAGCGTTTGCGTGGCGTTGACTTCGCCGACGCTGACGGCGTGGATCCAGATGCAGGGCTTGTCGGTGCGCCGGCGGATGCGGCCGAGCCGCTGCGACCAGCCGTCGCGATAGCGGCCGTGAACGATGCGGCGATAGAGAATCTTCGGGCCCAGAAGGACCAGGGCCAGAAGATACGCAGCATCCATCAGATATTTCATGTCGTTCCCTGGAAGACCCCGGGGTTATCCCGGGGGTTCATTTCAACACGGACACAAACGATGTACGGTAGGGTCCGAGGGTGAAAAGTCAAATTGAAAGTCGGGCCGGATTGTTATTGAGACCTCTTTTGTGTCTCCCGAAAATACTCTGTATTTCGTTACGATTGATTGTTGAAAAAGGCGTGGCTTGACATCCGAACAATGTCTTCACTATAATATTGATGTAAGGGTGTGGGGGATAACCCGATGCAGGGGACGGTGTCCAGGGAAGAGGCGACCGTCGGGGTAACGCCGACGATTTCCGACCGGTTATCGATCGTGGCACACCTCGAACAGACCAAGACGATCGTGCCGGACATGCCGGAGGAGCTGGAGACGCTGGAGCAGGAGCCGCCGCAGACGGTTACGGAGATCACCGTCCTGCTGTAATTTTCGCCGAAATCCAAAGTGACTATGTAACCACGGATTTCACGGATTATACTGGATATGGATATGGTTTATTCACCACGAAGCACAAGGTACCAGGTGATTTTGATTTGACAGGGTGGACAGGATTTGCAGGATTGGGTTGGGGGATCACGGATGGGAATGGATAGACTGCGAAGGGTATTGAAGGCCGTGGGGGTGGGGTGTGTCGTTGCGCTCTTTGTGTGGGTATGGGTTCGGGCGCCGAAGACGGTGTCGTATGAGACAATCGAGATTCCCCTGCCGGAGGGTTTTTCCAGAATCGACGACCTTCGGATCAATGATCGGGGCGTTGTGGCCGGTACCCTGAGAGGAACCAAGGATAGTTCAGACCATTTATTTGTGTGGGATCGTGATAAGGGATTGAAGGATTTGGGAAATCCTGGATTTGTATCACAAATATCTGTGCTTCAGGTTATTGGTATCAACAACCAAGGTCAGGTTGTCGGAGAAACCAGTTCATCCGACTCCAATGATGCCAGCGGCGAAGCCGGTTCACATCATAACTATTTTTATGATCCGTCATCGGGATTCCACAAGATTGATCCCTTTCTGAAATTCCCAATTCTCGCTATCGCGGGCATAAACGATCAAGGACAAGTCGTTGGGACAAGTACTCAGGTTCAATCTGGTGGTTGGAGTGAATCGCGGATTGTATTGTGGGATCTCAAATCCGGAATCCGGGACCTCAACCTGATAGGAGGCGCAGCAGACATCAATGAATCCGGCCATATTCTGGGATGGGATCAAGCGGCCGTCTTCCTCTGGACCCCCGCAGACGGTTGTACTACCTTCCGTGATTTTCCATATGGACCTGCTTTCTATCTCCATGTCAATGAATCCGACGAAGTATTCGGAATCGCGGACAGTATGGAGAGGTCCACCGGATTACGGTACTTTCGTTGGAGTCAAAGCGAAGGGTATAAGGAATTCCATATGATCGAGAAACAATCGTTTGATGAATACCCCATCATCGCCATGAATGAACAAAAGATCCTCTATTATCAATG
>PMBP01000469.1 GCA_003152975.1 Phycisphaerales bacterium
CTCGCGGACGTCATCGACGAGGACGACGCCTGGATCGGCGGGGACACGGTCGTCGTGCAGACCGGCGACGTCGTCGACCGCGGGCCGTACGACCGCGAGATCCTCGACCTGCTCGAGCGGCTCTCCCACGAGGCGGAGGCCGCGGGCGGCGCGGTCCGGCGCGTGCTCGGGAACCACGAGTACCGCAACGCGACCGGCCAGATGGGCTTCGTGCCGATGCGCGGCTTCTGGGCGTTCTTCGACTTCTGGGACGACTACGTCGACGACGCGGCGCTCGCCGCCTACCCCGACTACCAGCGCCCGCGCCGCGGCGCCTTCCGGCCGGGCGGGCCGTACGCCGAGCTGCTCTCGACCTACGACTTCGTGCTCGAGCTGGACGGCACCGTGTATGTGCACGGCAGCTTCCTGCCCGCGCACGCCGCCTACGGGATCGACGCGATGAACGCCGGGATGCGCGCCTTCCTCCGCGGGGACGCCGCCGCGCCGCCGTCGATCGCGACCGACGCCGCGAGCCCGATGTACTCGCGGAAGTTCGGCTATGACGTCGACGACGACGGCTGCGCGCTCGCGCGGTCGGCGCTGGACGCGGTCGGGGCGTCCCGCATGGTGATCGGCCATACGGTGCAGGCGGCGGGCGTCAACGCGGTGTGCGGCGGGCGCGTGGTCCGCATCGACACCGGGATGTCGGCGTACTACAAGGACGGCCCGGTCGAGATCCTCGAGATCACGCCGGCCGGCGCGCGCGTCCTCGGCGAGGGCGGCGCGCACGTTCTGGACGCATCGTCGACGGGAGTCGAATTGTGATACAGTGTCCCGACGTCCATCTGGGCGGGGCCGTGCGAGGTTGAGGTCAGCGACGATGCGTTTCGTTTCATGCGGCAAGAGCGATATCGGCAGGGTGCGCAAGGTCAACCAGGACGCGTTCCTGTGCGACGCGGAGCTCGGGCTGTTCGTCGTGGCGGACGGGATGGGCGGCCACGCGGCGGGCGAGATCGCGGCGCAGGAGGCCGTCCAGGCGATCCACGACGTGATCGCCCGCGGCAAGAGCGTGGTGCGCGACTTCCTCGCGAACCCCGCGACGCGGGAGTCGACGCGCGCCATCTGCCGGCTCCTCGAGAGCTCGGTCCAGTCCGCGACGTACCTCGTCTTCGGGATGGCGGAGCAGAAGCCCGCGTGCCAGGGGATGGGGACGACCGTGTCGGCCCTGCTCCTCGCCGGGGCCTACGGGATCACGGCGCAGGTCGGGGACACGCGGATCTACTGCATCCGCGACGACGACGTGATCCAGCTCACCGAGGACCACACGCTCGTCAACTGGCAGATCCGCGAGGGGATGCTCACGCCCGACGAGGCGGCGCGCTCGCCGCATCGCAACGTGATCACCCGCGCGGTGGGCAACCACGACTACGTCCAGGTGGACACGCAGGTCATCTCCGTGCGGATCGGCGACCGGTTCCTGATCTGCTCGGACGGCCTCCACGGCTACGTCAAGCGCAACGAGCTCGCCGAGCTCATCGCGGGCGATCTCGACGGCGCCTGCCAGCGCCTCCTCGACCTGGCGAACCAGCGCGGCGGCCGCGACAACATCACCGCCGTCATCGTCGAGATCGCCGAGTAGCCCGCGCCGCCGCTTTCTTGACACGCCCCGATTTCGCTCTAGCCTGGTGCCATGCGAAAAATCAGAGCGGCCATCATTTGCCTCGGCGCACTCGCCTGCGCGTCCCTCGCGGGCGGCTGCGTCAAGACGGTCACGATCAAGACGGCGCCGACGACGGCGGGGGCGATCGGCGATCTGCGCAACGGGCTCGCCGAGGCGGTCGTCGGGGACTACCCGGTCATCGCCTACCAGGCGCGGGAGTCCGCGGGCGCGCTCGAGATCGCCGGGCTCCAGTTCGACAAGGCGCAGATCGGCATCGCGGTGGCGAAGGACGCGCCCGCGCTGAACGCCGCCGTGACGAACGCCCTGCGCAAGCTCGTGGAGAGCAAGGGGTACCTGAACGTGCTCCTCACCTGGGCGCTGCCGCAGACGCAGATCGATCCGCCCGCGGCGCCCGCCGCGGCGCCGGAGCCGAGCGCCGTGCCGCAGCTCGAGGACGGCGAGCTCAAGGTCGGGATGGAGCTGTCCTACGCGCCCATGGAGTTCTTCGACGAGTTCAAGCACGAGGCGGGCGTGGACGTGGACCTCGCCAAGGCGCTCGGCGATCAGCTCGGCGTGAAGGTCGTGCTCGTCGACCTGCCCTTCGACGCGCTGTTCGACGCCGTGGAGACCGGCAAGGTCGACGTCGCGATGTCCACCCTGGCGATCACCGACGAGCGCTCGCAGCGCGTCGACTTCATCCCGTACCTGTCGCTGGGCTCGGGCATCCTCGTGACGCAGGGCAACCCGCAGGGGATCCAGGGCATCCAGGATCTGTGCGGCCACACCGTCGCCGTCCAGGACGCCACCGCGCAGCTGTCCGCCCTCCAGAAGATCACCTGCGACGAGTGAGCGGCTCTCGTCTATAATCCGAGCTAGAATTTCAGCACGGCCCTGTCGTATCCATTCGTCCGCAGTGAGGAAGGAGAACGTCATGGGAAGATGGCTTCTGGCGACTGTCGCCTGCGCGCTCGCGTTGCCGCTCGGCTGCGAGAGCGGCGGGGGCGGGATCGGATCGGCGGACGCGGACGCGGACACCGACACCGACGTGGACACCGACGCGGACTCCGATTCCGACTCCGACTCGGACACCGACACGGACACCGACCTGCCGCCGGGCGCGGACTCGGACGGCGACGGCCTGTCGGACGACTTCGAGGAGACGGAGACCGGCACCGACCCGCACAACGCCGACACCGACGGCGACGGCGTGTCGGACCTCGTGGAGTGGGTCGCGGGCACGGACCCGCTCGATCCGGACTCCAACCCGGCGGCCGAGGGGAACTTCTACTTCCTCGTGCCGTTCAACGAGGCGCCGGATCCGTCGCAGGACTCCCTCGTGTTCGCCACCGACATCCAGATGGCGGACGTGTTCCTGCTGACCGACACGACCGGCAGCATGTACGGCGAGATCAACAACCTGAGGAGCTCGCTGACCGGCACCGTCATCCCGAACATCCAGGCGTTCATCCCGGACACGTGGTTCGGCGTGGGCCACTTCGCCGACTACCCGTACAGCGATACCGACAACGGCATCGATTACGGATCCGGCGGCGATCTGCCGTTCGAGTTGCTCCAGACGATGACCTCGGATGCTGCCCTCGCGCAGGCCGCGGTCAACGCGATGACGCTGGACAACGGCGACGACGGCCCGGAGGCCCAAGTCCCGGCACTGTGGGCCACGGCGACGGGGCTCGGGCTCGGCTCGTACCTCGCGGATCAGACCGCGTGCCCTACGGGGTACATCGGCTATCCGTGCTTCCGGCCCGGCGCCGTGCCGATCATCGTCCTCATCACCGACGCGGCGTTCCACAACGGTCCCGGCGGCACCAACGCCTACACCGCGCTTTCGCCGGAGCCGCCGACATACGCGGAGACCGTGACGGCGCTCAACGACATCCACGCGAAGGTGCTCGCGATCAACTCCTCGGGCACCCTCATCACCGACGAATCGGATTCGGACTGCACGCAGATCGCCACCGACACGGGCGCCGTGACCTCCTCCGGGCCGCTCACAATCTCCATCCCGATGAACGGCTCCGGGCTCGGCGACAACGTCGTCACCGCGGTGTCGACGCTCGCGAACGGCGTGCCGATGGACATCACCTCGATCGGCCGCGACGACACCTCCGACGACGTCGACGCGACCGTGTTCATCGATCACATCGTCCCGAACACGACTGGCGGCGTGGAGGATCCCGAGAACCCGGGCGTCATCTGCTTCGGCGATCTCACGACGGGCGACGGCGACAGCGACGGCACAGCCGACATGTTCGTCAACGTGCTGCCTGGCACGCCGGTGTGCTTCGACATCGTCCCGGCCGAGAACACCACGGTGCCGCCGCAGGGCGAGCCGATGGTGTACGAGGCGTTCGTCGACGTCGTCGGCGACGAGGTCACCGTCCTCGACACGCGCGTCATCTACTTCCTCGTGCCGCCGTCGGTCCCGGTCGGGTGACCGGCCCGGGCGCTCACCCGAGCGCGGCGAACGCCTCGACGATCTGTTCCATCGACCCCGGCCTGTGGAGGGGCGACTTCTCCAGGCACGACATGACGAGGCTCGCGAGCGCGGGCTTCACGGCGCCCGCCTCGACGACCTCGGAGATCGGCAGCGGGCGGGCCTTGATGTGCTTGCGCAGGAGGCTCTCCGGGTCGTCGCCGTCGAACGGCAGCGAGCCGGTGAGCATCTCGTACAGGATCACGCCGAGCGAGTAGACGTCGCTGCGGGTGTCGACCGGGCCGCCCATCGCCTGCTCCGGCGAGATGTACTGCGGCGTGCCGAGCACGTGCTGCGTCGTCGTGATGCGCGGGGCGTCCACGATGCGCGCGACCCCGAAGTCGACGATCTTGACGACGCTGTCCGCGTTCCCGGCGCGGGGCATGAGGATGTTCTCCGGCTTGAGATCCCGGTGGATGACGCCGCACGCGTGCGCCGCCGCGAGCCCCTCGGCGATCGCCGCGCCGATCGTGACTGTGCGGCGCTCGTGGATCGGCCCCGCCTTGATCAGCTTTCGCAGGGGCGGCCCGTTCACGTACTCCATGACGATGAACATCTCGCCCCACGGCGTCTCGCCGATCTCGTACGTCTTCGCGACGGCGGGGTGCGCGATCCGCGACGCCGCGCGCGACTCGTAGACGAACCGCTCGCGGAGCCGCGCGTCGAGGATCAGCTCCTCGCGCAGCACCTTCACCGCGCACGCGGTGCCGTCGTCGGTGTTCCGCGCGAGGTACACGGAGCCCATGCCGCCGCGGGCGATGCGCGAGTTGATGCGGTAGCGCCCGGCGATGAGCCGCCCGCACATCGGGTCCGGGGCCGCCTTCACGACGACGTGGGAGGGAGGCCGCGTCTCGATGCCGTCGGTGGGAGTGGGGCGTTCTCGCGACACGCCTTCGACGCTAAGACGGACGCGGACGATAGGTCAATCGCTCACTTCGCCGGGGCAGGGTGCGCGAAGATCATCTTCTGCACCTCGATGCCGTCGATGGCGTCGAGCTTCTGGCCGAGCGAGAGGCAGTGCGCCTCCTCTCCCCACATCTCGAGCAGCACGATCCCGGACGGCGAGCACGCGTTCTCGCCCACCTCGTGCAGCCCGAGCCGCGTCTTGATGTTGCAGCCGTACTCGCTGAGAAGATGTTGGACAGCTTCGACGCGTTTGAGACGGTCGGTGACATGAACGCCGAAAACGATATGTTTTTTCAGGGGCATCGTTGAATCTCCTAAAACGGTTACGCTTGAGAAAGCATGTCTTCGAGGATCTCGCCGGCCTCGCGTACAAAATCGGCGCACTTGTCAAACGCGCCGGGCTGCTGGGACCGCAGCGAACCAGCGGGGGTGGACAGGTCGAAGCCCAGAAGGTCGCGGCAATCCGTCGAACCGCACGCTTGCTTGAATCGCTCGACGACCTTGCCGACGATCTGATAGATCCTCATCTTGGTGGCCTTGTCCCTGGGATCGGTGGCGCCGTATTTGAGGCCGAGGATCATGATCGCCCCGGACAACGCGCCGCAGATATCGCCCATGCGGCCGATGCCGCCGCCGAATCCCGCGGCGACTTTGGCGGCCTGATCGGCAGCCAGGCCGAATGGGGGACCATAAATAACCGTCATCGCCTGACAACAATTGAATCCCTGCTTATGCAGGTCGGCGGCCTGTTGGGCCTTCGATAGATTGGCCATGATCGCATTCTCCCGAGCTGAAGATTGTTTTTCAAACCGCGTTCTACTGTACCGCGCCGATGGAAACCAGGCAAGCAATGTTGCCGCGCATAAAAAAAGGCCCCGCACTTGCGAGGCCTTTGGGGGGTCTTCGAGTTGACTCTTAGACGGCCTTAACCTTGGTTGCCTCCTTACCTTTCTTGCCCTGAGCGGACTCGTAGGAAACCCGCTGTCCATCCTGCAGCGACTTGAAACCGTCGCCGGCGATGTTGGAATAATGGACAAACAGATCCTCGCCGCCCGAATCCGGGGTGATGAAACCAAAACCTTTTTTCGCGTTGAACCACTTGACTACACCAGTTTCCACTGAAAAACTCCCCAGGCCCCGCGGCCTGTCATGCATGATCCCTCGTTTTTTTTCCAGACGCCGCCTTGAGGGATCCAAAGGAGGCCTCCCATAACACGATGTTACTACAGCATAGATCGGACGAAAAGTCAAAAAAAATCCGGAAAAATCACAGGCCAATCCTTTTTGAATGGACATCGGGATTTTCAACCCCGGCCTTGCCCAAAAAGCGACAAAATGCTACCATCAGGTCCATCTTTACTTTGTCGATTTCCAGTATTGAAAAGGGCATTACCATGAAAACAATCGTCCTATTTATGATGGCCGGGGGCCTGGTTGGGGCTTCCCTCGCGGAAATCTTTACACCCATGCCGAACCTGCCGCCGGAGATCCAAAAACCGATGGCGGCGGTACAGGCGGCGACAGCCGGGGCCGAGACGGATCCTCTGCGGCCGGTGACGCATTTTCATCCGCCGGCCCAGTGGATGAACGACCTGAACGGGCCGATCTGGTACAAGGGGTACTACCACATCTTCTACCAGCATAACCCGTATGGGGACGAGTGGGGCAACATGCACTGGGGCCACGCCCGAAGCCGAGATCTGGTCCAATGGGAACACCTGCCGATTGCGCTGTGGCCCTCGAAAGAAAAGGGCGAGGACCACTGCTTTAGCGGCTGCGCGGCGATCGACGGGGCCGGGCGGCCGATCCTGATCTATACTTCGATCGGCGACAAGCGGACACCGGAGATCTGGGCGGCGACACCCGACGACGACATCCTGCTGACCTGGAAAAAACATCCGGCCAACCCGATCCTGACGCTGGCCGATCACGGGGGACAGCAAATCGACGATTGGCGGGACCCGTTCGTGTTCAAGGCAGAGGGCAAAACCTTCATGGTCATCGGCGGGCACCCCAAGGGCGGCAAGGGCGCGATCTTCGTCTATGAGGCGAAAAATGCCGAGCTGACGCAGTGGACCTATCGCGGGATCGGCTTGGAGGGAACCGAGGGCAACTGGGAATGTCCGAACCTGTTTCCGCTGGGCGGTAAGTGGGTGCTGGTCTATTCGCCGCACAGTACGGTGCGGTATTGTGTCGGGCAGTTTGATCCCAAGACCTGTAAGTTTACGCCGCAGTCGCAGGGCGTGGTGGATTACGGCGACTATTACGCCCCCAACTGCACGGAGGATACGCAGGGGCGGCGGATCATGTGGGGCTGGATCCGGGGATTTCCGGGGGGAAAAGGGTGGAATGGATGCCTGACACTGCCGAGAGTATTATCGGTGGATCTACAGGAACGGCTGGTCCAAACGCCGGTGGAAGAAGCCAAACGCATGCGAGGTAAAGGCATTCGAATCGAAGGGCGACAGGTTTCGGATGGTCGGTGGGTGGCGCCGGATATTTCCGGTGATTGCCTGGAAGGGATCTTGCGGTATCGGCCGGGACAAAAAGGGCGATTCGGTTTGGTGGTTCGATGCTCTGCCGACGGATCAAAGGGTGTGTCGATCATCGTCGATGTCGAATCCGGCAAGTTGACCGTGGGCGGCAAGACAATCGAGAAGGCGATCGGAAACGACACGGTCCGCACGCTGCATCTTTTCCTCGACAAGTCGGTGCTTGAGGTCTATGCCGAGGACGGCCGGGTCTGCGTTACGACCGTGATCCAGCCGGATCCAGGCGCGATGAGTGTGGCCCTGGTCGCCGAAGGAGGATCGATGACCGTTGAGGCCCTTGAGCTTTGGCCGATACACTAACTGGGCCAATCTCTGGAATCGAAGGCCGAGAGCCGATCTGAGAAAACCGCAAGGTTAGTTTTTCTTTTCGGGCGGCAGTATCTGAAACTCCCAGATCGTCGGGCCTTCGGTGGCCTCGAGGATATTGAGCCGAACCTGTTGGGCGGTGACGGTTTCAAACTTGAATTCGCCTTTTTCGCCGACGGTCTTGCCCTCGAAGAAGGGCTTCCATGCATCACCTTCCAATCGTTCCAGTTGAAACTTCTGGATACGGCCGGGGGGACAGGCCTCGTTGATCATCACGCGGTTGAAGGCCGTGGGTTTGCCCAGATCGACCTGGAGCCAGGCCTGATGGGTACCGCCATCGGTGGCCCAGCGGGTGGCGTCGTCGTCATCGAAGGCCTTGTCGGCGCCATAATTCGGATCCTTTTGGTGCACATTCGACGCGGTGGCCTTTTTGCCTGAGGCCAGGGAGGCCGAATGAATATTGATCGGGGCGATCGTGTTGGCGGGCTTGTCCAGTTCGAGTACGACGATGGTGTCGATGTCCTGTTGGTCTTTGGGATCGACGGCGATTTCGATCGCCTGGTCGCTCTGCGTGAATGTGAGTTTGCCACCGGTCATCAAGGACGAGCCGGTCACCTTGCACGGTAGTGGCGGCAGAGTCAGGGTCTTATCGCTCCAGTTGAGGATATGCAGATAGACTCGGTTGGACTGATAGGTCGCCGCGCCCCACTGGCCGGGCTTGTAGGGTCCGCCGCGGGTGGCGTAGATAGACTTGCCATACTGCCGCAGCCAAGCGCCCATTTCGCGGAGGCGGTCGGCTTGGCGGGGTTCGACGCGGCCGTCGGGCATCGGGCCGACATTGAACAGCAAATTGCCGTCTCCGCCGGCGCAGAGAATGAGGGTGTCGAGGCACTGCTTGAGCGACTTCATCGTGTCATCGGGTTTCCACGCCCATTGGTTGCAGATGGTGATGCAGCTTTCCCACGGCCGAGAATTCTGGAACTTGCCGATTTCCTGTTCGGGTGTGTCGTGGTCGGCCATCAGGCCGGCGCGGTTGTTGATGACGATCCGCGGCTGAAGCGAGCGGATCATCGGGAAGAGTTTTTCGCTGTCCCAGTCTTTGGCAGTGCCGCCCAGTCCGTCGAACCAGAGGATGTCCAGGCGGCCGTAATTGGTGCACAACTCCCGGATTTGGCCGTGAAAATAGTCGAGGTACCGGGCGTGGTTTTCGGTCCGGTAGTCGGGGTTGTGCCAGTCGGGCGGGGAATAGTAGAAACCAAGACGCAGGTTGGTCTGGTGGCAGGCATTGGCCAACTCGCGGGCGACATCGCGGCCGAACGGGGAATTGGTGATCTTGTAGTCGGTCAAGGCACTGTCGAACATCGAAAAGCCGTCGTGATGGCGGCTTGTGAAAACCAGGTATTTCATCCCCGCATCCTTGGCCAGAGCGACCCACTCCTGCGCGTTGAAACGGACGGGATTGAACCGCTTGTAGAGGTTGTCGTATTCCTCGACGGGGATCTCGCCGGTTCCGCCGGTACCGCGTCGCTCGCCCCCGCGCGACCAGCCGATCTCGGTGCCCTTCAAGCTGACCGGGCCCCAATGGATGAACAGACCGAAGCGGGCTTGCTGCCACCAGTCCATCCGCTGCTGGTACTGTTCGGGAGTTTCCTGCGGGAGTGTCTGGGCAATCGCCGCTGCGCAAATCCACAGAGCCATGATTCCGCTGAGAATTGTCCGAGTCCGTGCCATAAATTCCTCCGATATCTGATAGTTTATTGTTTTATTCGACTCCTGCGATTACGGCTTGGGGGTCAAGACGGCCACAAATCCGCCGCCGGGTTCGAGCTGGATCACGCGGGGCGCGCCCTTGTCGATGGCGATCCGCTCGACGGCCATCTCGGCCGGTTTGCCCGCGACATCTGACACAAAGATAGCGTTGTATTGCATCTTGGGCAAAAAGGCCAGGTTCAGGGTGTACTGCGTCTTGCCCCCGCCGTTGATGATGCCGATGAACCACTTGTCGCCGGAACGCCGGGCGAAGGCCGCCATCTCACCGATCTTGCTGCCGGACAGAACCAGGGTCTCTTCCCAGACCGTCGGGGTCTGCTTGATGACATCCACGACGGGGCTGGCCAGATAAAATTTCCAGTGGTCGGCCCAGTGCATCAAGGGCGAGGTAAACACGATCGTGCTGGCCAGTTGCAGCGAGACCGTGGTGCCCTTGAGTTTTTCGGGATTGAAGGTGCACGGAGTGAAGTCGCCGTGTCCGGCCAAATATCGCGTGAACGGAAGCGTCGCGTAGTGGCTCGGCGGGATGTCCGACCACTTGTTGTATTCCAGGCCGTGAATTCCCTCGCGGGTCATTTCGTTGGGATAGGTTCGCGATTCGCCCGTGGGTTTGTTGGCGCCGTGGAAGTTGATCATCAGCTTGTATTCGGCCGCGTCCACCAAGGTCTGTGTGTAGAACCGGATCATCTGGCGGGATTCACTGTCCATAAAATCAATTTTTACGCCGACCGCCCCGGCCTCGGCACACAGACGGAAAAAGTCGCGGCGGTCATCGCTCTTTTCGATTCCGCTCCAGTGCTTCCAGACCTGGATGCCCACATTTTTGGCCTTGGCGTAATCGCACAGTTCCTTCAACGCGGCCCACTTGTCCTTGCCGGGCTGTTCCCAGGCCTTCTCCCATCCGGCATCGACCAGATAAAACTCAAAACCCAGCCCGGCGGCCTTATCGACCCATTCCTTCTGGAGCGGCAGGTCCAGCGGGCTGTCCGACCACCAGTTCCACAGGGCCCGGCCCGGCCGAATCCACGGCGTGGAAAATCCCTGCGGGTACCGGGTCGCATCCGGGGGCGGGCAGAGGTTGTGGACAATATCGCTGTTGACCAGGGTGTTGAGGTCCGGCCCGGTCAGGGTCACCCGCCAGGGTGTGCGAATCTCGCCGGGTTCTTTCCAGCCCTGCGGATCGTCCTCGAAGACGGCCGACAACAGGGTCGAGCCGGCGGCCTTGAGGGTCATGCCGCTGTAGGCGAACAAGCCCGCCTCGGTGAAGGCCGCCAGTGTCCCATCGGCCAGTTCGGCGACGATCGGGAAGGCCATCACCGTTCCGGCGGGGATTTGTTCGGGTTTCTGGCGGGCATAGTAGCCCTCGTAGTTGCCGGTCTTGCTGTGGAACCAGACCTGGCTGCCCGCAACAACATTCCACGAACTGGTTTCACCTTGCACCATTCGCTCCTCCGTGCCGGGAATGATGTAGCGGTAGCCCATCCCGTCGTTGAAGACGATCAGCTCGACGGTGTATTGCAGTTTGCTGGCGGCGTGGCTGACGGAGACCAGGGCGCTGTTTTGATTATTCACGGCGACGGCATGAACGCCCCTCCAAGGGTAGTTCTGCTGCGCGGTCAAATGTTCGATGGAGGTGATCTGGATGCCATTGCCCAGATCGATACCGTTGACGGTGATGCCCAGCGGCGATTCGTCAAGGATGGGCGTGCTGCCGCGGACCAGCCGCAGGCACAATCGCCCGGCATCATTGGCGTACAGGTCGGCCTGGATCTTGCCGTCGGGGCTGGGAAGAACGCGGGCCATGCCGGCGGGGGCAAGACCGACCACCAGGGACGCAATTACGATCAATCGCAACTTGCACATTCTTTGAAACCATTCCTTTCTTGTTTATTGCTGATTTGTTCCGGGTAGCTCCTGCGTGCGAATCTGCTCGAGTTGCTGTTGAAACTTGACCAGCCGTGCCTGGGCCTCGTTGTATTTTCCCTGTGCCTTTTGCAGGTGGCCGCCGAGCGTGCTCCAGTCGTCGAAGAAGGCGGTGAACCCCCGGCAGATATCCTGCAGGTTCTTGCGAATCTGTTCGGCCTGCTGTTCGATCTGCAGCCCGTGCAGCCCCATCGCAACCGTCATCAGGTAGGCATACAGCAGGTTCGGCGAGACGGGGATCACTTTGTTTTGCAGGGCGTAGGTCCGCAGGTCGGTCTTGTCGTCGTCGTAGCGGATGATGGTCTCGTAGTACACATTCTCGGCCGGGATGTACATCAGGGCGAAGTCCAGGGTCTTTTCCTCGGGCTGGATGTAGTCGGCGGCGATCTTGTCGATGTGCTTGACGCAGTCGCCGTAAAATTTGCGGCGAAGGCGGGTTCGCTCGTCGTCGGTCTGGGCTTTGATCATCTCCTCGAAGGCCGGCAGAGGGAACTTGGCGTCGATGCCGACCGTGTAGTCGGCCATCCGGACCAGGGCGTCGATCCGCTTTCCGTTGCGGAAGGAATGCTGCAGCGAGAAACTGTTGGACGGCAGGACCTCCTTGAGCAGGCGTTCGAGGGAATATTCGCCGAGCTGGCCGCGGAGCTTGGGGCTCTTGAGGATGTCCTGTAAGCTACGGACATCCTGGCCGACTTTGAGGATCTGCTCGCTGCCGGCGCGGAGCTGGCCGAGCTGGTCGTTGAGTTTGGCCAGGGTCTCCTGCGTGGTCTTGAGGTACTGGCCCATGTGCTCCTGGCCGAACCGCAGGTTCTGCTCCAGCGACTGGCCGGTCTTTTCCTGCGAGCCGCGGATCGACTCAATCTGCTGCTGCAGGAGGCCGACCGATGTGCTTTGGCGGACCATCTCCTCGCGCAGACCGGCGGCGTTTTTTATCTGCCGCAGCAGGATAATCACCGCCGCCGCAACCAGAAGGATCAGGATCGTTAACAGTACCGCAAGCAATTCCTGCATGAAGGTTTCCCGTAAAAGCCGCATTATACTGACTGCAGGCTGTCAGGTCAAAGCGGGATTCGATGATTATGCGGGCGGATTGGCGATCGGACGGATGGAAATCTCGAGGATTCGCCGGGTCTGCGATTGGATGCGGACGCTGTCGTTGATCCGCAGGGGAGCGGCCCAGAGGATCTGCCGGGCATCTTCGACGATCAGGATCCGGCGACGAAGGGCATCGGCGGCCTTCTGGGCGGTGAGGAACTTGCCAATCTTTTTATCCTCCGTCTGGCCCAGGGGGACAAATCGGTCGCCCGGCCGACGACGACGAATCCGGAGAGGAGGCACAATGGATTCAAAGTCAAACCATTCGGTCGTCGCCGGTTTGGTTTTGAGGAAGTCCTTCAAGTCGCATTCGTCCCGGCTGAGGATTCGCGATTCGATCTGGAACCGTCCGACAGTGACCTTGCCGGGGATCGGCAGCTCGACGCCGTCGTCGGCAGCGGCCGGACGAGAATCTTCTGCGGATCTGAGGGCCAGGATCAGCGAGGCCGAATCCGTCCGGACACAGAAGCCCCCCGGAAGATTTCGGCTTTTGCCGGCTGGGCCGCAGATCAGACGATCCACGGATTGGAATTGTTGGATACCGAGGTTTTGTTCGCCGCATCCCAGTTCGACCAGCGCCTGCCGGATCAGTTCTACCCGAACCGATGTGGGGAGAGTTTCGATTATCTTCCGATCCAGGAATATCTGCCCGGTTTGTCGAGATTGAACCACCTGCGGGCCAATCCGCTTGCACTCGTCTTCCACCTTCCGCTGAAACCATCGGCAATGCCCCGCCAATTCCCGAAGTTGTTCGCCGAGCCGGGGGGCCACACGAACCAATTTCGGAAGAAGGATATGGCGGATTCGGTTTCGGGTGTGGTCGATCGAGACATTGGACGAATCCTCGCGCCACGACAGGCCGTGCTGCCGGGAATAGCCGAGGATCTCGGCACGGGTGATCCCCAGCATCGGACGAATCAACAGCAGTCCATTGTCCAATCGACGGGTCGGAGCGATCCCGCACAGCCCCCGAAGGCCCGTCCCCCGCTGGAGGCGGTGGATCATCGTTTCGGTATGATCGTCGGCGTGGTGGGCCGTGGCGATTCGCGAGCAACCGGCTTGCGAGGCCATGTCCATCAGGGCGTTGAGCCGCAATTGGCGGGCGGCGGTTTCCATGGATTGCTTATGCGACCGACGCTGCGCACCGACATCGACGGAACGAACCAGCACCGGAAGATTCCATTGATCCGCCAGTTGACGGACGAATTGCTCATCGGCGTCCGATTCCGATCTCCGGAGATGATGATTCACATGGCCGATCGCCAGCCCTCGACAGACGGGCTTGTCCTGCTGAATGCGACGGATCACGGCCGACATCACCACCGAATCGGCGCCGCCGGAAACGGCCAACAGAATCTGATCCTCCGCGGATACCAATACCTGCGATTGAATCGCCTCCCGAACGGATTGTTCCAGATTCTGTGTCATACGGCCATGAAAAAGGGATCCGCCCCCAACCAGGAGCAGATCCCTGAATTCTTTCCAGATCCAACCGGCTAATTTATTTCGGAGACGCAGCCGGGGCGGGTGCGGCGCCGGTGGTGTGGGTCAATTCGTAGATGCGTTGCTGGACCTTCTCGGTTTCGTCTTTGGTCAGGGATTCTTTCTCCAGGGCCAACTGGTACAGCGTCGTCGCCTCGGCCCGCAGGTGCAGCTTGTCATCCAGCAGCAGGGCCGCACGGTACCGCGCCGGATACGGCGTGGTTTCGTTCCACTGATAGGCCCGCTGATAGCAGGTCGCCGCGATCTCGTAATCGCCGAAATATTCGTAGATCGTTCCGCAACGGAAGGTCGCATCGTCGGCCTTGTCGCTGGAGGGGTACTGGCTCAGGAGCAGGAGGAACCGGTTCAGCGCCAGGCGATACTTGGACCCATCGACGAACAGGAACAGGAACCGTGAGTTGTACGCCTTCATTGCACTGTCGTACAGCTCATCGGCGGCCTGAATCGAGTCGGTGGCCTTGAGCTTGGTCATGACCGATTCGGGGGCCGACAGATACCGGTACTGCGGCATCTCGCCGAGCATCCTCATTTCCTTTTCGGCCCACTGCCGCTTGATGACATTGCCCTTGGCGACATAGTACTTCTGCAGGGCTTCGAGGTTGACCCGATACTGCGTGCGGCTGGCGGCCAGGGTTTCGACCATGTCCACCTCGGCGGCATCTGGCGTGGCGAATCCCTCGCCGGTCGCCTTGGCCGTCATCGCCGGGTCCAGATGAAACCGGGCATCGTCCTTGATGGGCTCCTCGCATCCGGCAAGGGTCCATACGATCATGGAAACTACCGCAAGACATCCGATTCTCGCCATTGTCATTTCCTTTCCATAGCCATAGCGGAATTCGCCAATTCAGTTCATCACCATACCATCTTCCCCACCCCTGTCAAGGGCTATCGCAGAGTTTTCATCGCAGAGTTTTCGGGCTACCACTGGGCCTCCACATACGGCCCGATCGGGCCTTCGGGCTTGGGCTTGGGCCGGGAATGGAGAATCGCCTCGGCGATGGGGATATCGTTTTGGGTCGTGATCTTGATGTTCGAGTGATCCGTAGCCACGATGGCGACCTTGTGGCCCAGGGCTTCGACGAGGAAGCTGTCATCGCTAACCTTGGCGGGCGGGTACTGGGCGAGGTTTTTATAGGCCTTTCGCAGGAGGTTGGCGTCGAAGACCTGCGGTGTCTGGGCTTCGTACAGGTCGCTGCGATCGAGGGTCTCGACGATCCGGCCGTCGGCCACCCGCTTGAGCGTGGCGACCACCGGGCAGGCCAGCATGGCCGCGCCGGTCTTGCCAGCCATTTCGATAACCGCGTTCAGCCAGTCGGCCGTCAGGCAGCAGCGGGCCGCATCGTGCACGGCGATCAGGTCGATTTCCGGCTTGATCAATTCCATTGCCTTGGCGATCGTCTGGCAGCGCTCGGCGCCGCCGTGGCAGACCTTCACGCCCCCGAAGCTCAGGTGCGCTCCCCACATCACCTTGACGGTCTCGTCGTCTTCCGGCGAGATCGCCAACAGGATCTGCTTGACATCCGAGCGGTCGGCAAACAGATCCACACTTCGGAGAAACGCCGCCCGCCCGTCCACATTGACAAAGGGCTTTTTGCGGTTGCCCCCGAAACGCTTGCTGGCCCCCGCCGCACAAAGGATTGCCGCCACCGTTTTCATGCCGCGCATTTCCTTTCAGACTTCAATATTCGATTCCCCTTCGCGCCGGGATTCCCGAATTGAAGGGATGTTTAACGGGTTTCATGTCCGTTACCAGATCGGCCATCGCAATCAGTTCCACCGTCGCCCCCCGGCCGGTCAGAACGATTTCCACATGCGGATCGCGCTGACGAATCAGCCGGCGAATATCTTCGATGTCAGCCAACTGATGGTTCAGGCAAAAAACAATCTCGTCAAGCACGATCAGGTCGTAGCGATTTTGCGCCGCTGCGATGTCGTCCATGGCCTTTCGTATGACGCTCCGGGTCTGTTCAAGTGTTTTGGGATCCTGCAGGGACAATTGCATGTCCCAGGGGTGATCGACGATCCTCAGGGTGATGGTCGGGATCGTCTCCAGGATATTTCGCTCGCCCAATTCAAGATATTCGGGCTTTAGAAATTGGCAGAATAAGACCCGTAGTCCGTGTCCGGCCGCACGAACCGCCAGCCCCACGGCCGCGGTGGTCTTGCCTTTGCCGTCTCCGGTATAGATCTGTACCAATCCCTGCGTCAACATAACGGGGTATCATACGACAGATTGTCCTCGGAGAAAAGGGCGCAAAAAAAGACACACCCTCCCCGGCTGTGTCCGAAAGAATATACAAAGGGTGATGGATCAGTTCACGACAACCGGATCCATCGGCGTATCGACGGTCTGAGTTTCCTCGGTGGCCACGGCCTCGTCATCGCCTTCCTCGCCCGGCTTGAAGGGCAGGGGCTCGCCGAACTGGATCGCCACGCGCCGTATGAACGGCGTTACTTCGTCGATCCGGCAGATCTCGCCGTCGCGGATGAAATTTTCCATGTCGAAGGAGTCGTTGGTTCCGTATCGCGGGACACTGAATCGTGTGGTGATTTTTTCGCCGGTATCGGGACAACGATCGGAATAACAGGTAAACGCAGCTCCTGAACTGGACAGATCCACCATCTGCCCCTGGGTCAGAAGACCACCGAAGTTTTCGGAAAACCAGATCGGCCAGTTGTACCGAAGCCGCCGCTCCCGCCTGCGTTCACTTTCCGCGCTCATTGTTTCGTTCTCCCAAAGGTTAGTTTTGCCGTTCACCGTATCGGAAGAACAATAGGGTCACTTAATCGAACGGAACACAAATCCTTCATCA
>PMBP01000536.1 GCA_003152975.1 Phycisphaerales bacterium
ACCGAGTCACGCCAAGCAATTTAAATCGCGTAACAAGAAACAAGGCATTCTATTTCGGGATATTCAAAGACCATCTTGAGGTTGAAGAAATATGGAAAGTCGAAATTCCAGTCATTCTGACCGAGGTCGAAAGACAGATGAAAACATGTAAAAACGACATTGCGCATGTCAATTTCTTGCTTAAGTGGCTTGAAGAAAACGGTTCTAAGGTTTTCCCATAAGAACTTTTAATAATCCACATATAGACTGAAGATCGGAATTCCGCATTGGATATGGGACGATCAAGTTCAGGAATGCTTGTAATGGAAGACAAATTATGACCCACCTGAATTTAACCTTCAAGCCCTTATTAAAAGAGGCACAGTTCACAAAAGAAATGCTTGGCTCAGGTGCCACTCAAATCAGAAACGCGAACTATGCACTCAAAGGTATCTATTTCCAAGCATTTACGAGCTTGTCCACTGGGTTGGAACGAATTGGCAAGCTTTGCTTGATAACTGATCATTACATCGAAACCAATGGGTCCTTCCCCGACCTCGCGTATATGAAGAAGGAAATCGGTCATAAGATTGTGTTGCTCTACGAGAAATCCTATGAAGTGATCAAACGCCGATCNNCATGCCGATCAATTGTGCTAAAGTATCTGCAAGATCTTTCGGATCCTATGCATCAAGCCATCCTGCGGATCCTCCACGAATTTGCAGAAGGTGATCGTTACTCCAACATAAACCTTCTGACAGGAAACAATTGCATAAAAGACCCCATAGCCGCTTGGTATAAGCAAGTCGATCTTCCGTTATTCAAGATGTGCGTAAGTGAACGGAAGAAGCAAATCATAGCCCGAAATGCAATTGCTATTACAAAGTTAACAGGCTCCCACATAGATGTTTTTCATTCATCTGAGTCTGGTAGCGACATTACTGACTTAGAAGAGGCAAGTAATCGGACTGGGATGTATAAGGCAGTTATACCCTACCGCCAACTCTATGTTCTTCAGGTTATTCGTTATTGGGCGGAACTACTATCCGAACTCGGAAATATTGCGCAACAGCTTGGGAAAGAAGACATTCCCTTTTTCAGCGAACTGTTTGGTTTCTTCTGTAATGAAGATACATGTCTCCGAACAAGAAAGACATGGTACCAACCCTGAGTGGTTAAACGAATCTTACATCTTGGTCAAGGGGACAAATCAATTAGGTTTCTCCGTAGAACATGATCCATCACTGGAAATCGGCTGTGAAGACTTGCTTTTGGGGGCCAATTGGGGGATACTTTGGGGTTGACAATCGGACAACTTTGGAGAGACCATGGGATTATTCAGTAAGACCGTACAATATATCAACGATCGGCTGGACAAGACGCGGAGCAAAATCCGGTCGAGTTTATCGTCGATCCTGACGCTGGGCCGGAAGATCGACGAGCAGTTGCTCACGGAACTGGAAGAGACGCTGATTCGCGACGACATCGGCGTGGAGACCACACAGCGGCTGATCGAGGACCTGCGGACCGGGTGGAAGAGCCGGCAGATCAGCTCCAGCGAGGATGTGATTCCGTTTCTGAAGGACAAGATCCGCGGCTACTGGCCGCCGCAGGACCGCAAGCTCAACATCGCGGCGGCGGGCCCGACGGCGATTCTGGTCGCGGGGATCAACGGCTCGGGCAAGACCACCAGCATCGCCAAGCTGGCCTATACCCTCAGCCAGGGCGGCAAGAAGGTGATCGTGGCGGCGTGCGACACCTTCCGCGCCGCGGCCGTCGAGCAACTTTCGATCTGGGCCGAACGGACGGGCGTGCAGATCGTCAAGCACAAGAGCGGCTCGGACCCGGCGGCGGTGGCCTACGACGCCTGCGAGGCGGCGGTGGCGCGGGGGGCGGACTTTGTGATCCTCGACACGGCCGGGCGGCTGCACACGCAAAAGCACCTGATGGACGAGCTGGGCAAAATCCGCAGCGTGGTGGCCAAGAAGATCCCCGGCGGGCCGCACGAGGTGATCCTCGTGATCGACGGCACGACCGGGCAAAACGCCATCATGCAGGCGAAGGTCTTCACCGAGGTGATCCAGGTGACGGGCATTTTTCTCGCTAAGCTGGACGGCACGGCCCGAGGCGGCATCGTGATCGCCATCCGCGAGATGCTCAACATCCCGGTCAAGTTCGTGGGCCTGGGTGAACAGCCGGAAGACATCGCCGAGTTCGACCCCGATGGGTTTGTCGAGGCGCTGTTCAACTAACACGCTGTCAATCGTTGCAGCATCCCCTTTTCGGAGGGTAGGAAATGGCCGGACATCTTCGGATCCTCTTGGCGGCGGTTGTGTTGTCGCCCTGTATTCTGTCGGCGCAGCCGGCAAGTCCCCCGAACGCGGGAACCCTTTCCGATCCGGCCCTGCCGATTCTCGACAAGGGATTTCCGGGTATTCCATCGCAGGACTGGCTGCTAACCCAGGGCTCGTTCAAGGCGGACGTGTATCGGACTGGGGCCGACGGCGAGATCATGTTGAGTAATGGCCTGATCCGGCGGGTGTTTCGCACGACACCGAACGCGGCGACGGTGGGATTTGACAACCTGATGACGGGCCAATCGATGTTGCGTGGGGTCAAACCCGAGGCACGGCTGACGATCAACAAGCAGGACTATTCCATCGGCGGGCTACAAAGGCAGCCGGATTACGCGTATCTGTTGCCGGAGTGGCTCGATCAGATGAAGGCCGATCCGGCGGCGTTTTCATTCGTCGGGATCACAGTTGGTAAGACGCAGGAGCGATTCGGCTGGAAGCGGAAGCGGTACAGTCCGGATCTGCCGTGGCCGCCGCCGGGGGTGGCGCTGACGCTGGAGTTTCGGCCGCCAGCAGATCGCCTCAAGGGGCTGGCAGTGTTTGTGCACTACGAACTGTACGACGGGATCCCGCTGCTGAGCAAGTGGGTTCGCATCCAGAACGGGACCGCTGAGCCGGTCTGTGTGGACCGGTTTGTCAGCGAGGTGCTGGCGGTGGTGGAGAGCGGGTCGCCGGTGGAATCGCCCAAGGGCTGGCAGTATCCCAACCTGCATGTGGAGACGGATTACGCGTTTCTGGGGATGGATGCCGACGGGGCCAATAAGGCGGTATTTTGGGTCCCGGATCCGCAGTATCAGACGCAGGTGAATTACCGGCTGCAGACGCCGTGCCTGCTGGAGACGCGGCCGCCGGTGGGGCCGGGGGTGACGATCGGGCCGGGGGGCAGCTTTGAGACCTTTCGGACCTTCGAGCTGGTCCACGACGGCACCGACCGCGAGCGAAAGGGGCTGGCCGTGCGGCGGATGTACCGGACGATCGCGCCGTGGGCGATGGAGAACCCGATCCTGATGCATGTCCGCAGCGCCGATCCAAAGGCCGTTCGTTTGGCCGTTGACCAGTGTGCTGATGTGGGCTTTGAGATGATCATCCTGACCTTCGGCAGCGGTTTTAACATCGAGAACGAAAGTCCTGAGTACCTGTCGCAACTTCGCGAACTGGCCGAGTATGCCCACGGCAAGGGAATCGAGATCGGCGGCTATTCGCTGCTGGCCTCGCGGCGGATCAACGACGAGAACGATGTGATCAACCCGGCGACCGGCAAGCCCGGCGGATTTGCGGCATTCGACAACTCGCCGTGCCTGGGCAGCCAGTGGGCGCAGGATTATTTCCGCAAGTTGTACGCCTTTTACGAAAAGACGGGCTTTGACCTGCTGGAACACGATGGCTCGTATCCGGGCGATGTGTGCGCTTCGACAACGCATCCGGGCCACGCAGGGCTGGAGGATTCGCAGTATCGGCAGTGGCAGACGATCACGGAGTTTTACCGCTGGTGCCGCGGGCGGGGCATCTATCTGAATGTGCCGGACTATTACTTCCTCAGCGGTAGCAACAAGACGGGTATGGGCTATCGCGAGACGAACTGGTCGCTTCCGCGCGCCCAGCAGATCCTTCACGGCCGGCAGAATATTTTTGACGGCACCTGGGAGAAGGCGCCGAGCATGGGCTGGATGTTTGTGCCGCTGACGGAGTACCAGGGGGGCGGCGCGGCGGCGACGATCGAGCCGCTGAAGGATCATCTGGACGCCTACGCCGCGCATCTGGCCAATAACTTCGGCTGTGGGGTCCAGGCGTGTTATCGTGGGCCGCGACTGTTTGACGCGCCGGAAACGAAGTCCGTTGTCAAGCAGTGGGTGGATTTCTACCGGAAGTACCGGCCGATTCTCGATTCGGATATCATTCATGTCCGGCGGGCCGATGGGCGGGACATCGACTGCATGATGCATGTCAATCCGCAACTGGCGAGCAAGGGATTGGCGGTGGTGTATAATCCGCTGGCCGAGGCCGTGAAGCGGAAGCTGATTTTGCCGTTGTATTACACGGGACTGACGGAGACGGCGATGATCCGGCACGAAGAGGAAGCGGGCAAATCCTATCGGCTGGATCGGGAGTACCGCGTCGAGATCCCCGTCGAGATGCCGGCGCAGAGCGTAACCTGGTTTGTGATCGAGTAACCGGCGGGATATGGCACAAAGTGTAAGGAGATGGACATGGTCTATCTGTTGCTGGGTGTGATGTCGATCGGGATGGCGGTAGGGGCAAACGAAACCGCAAAGGACGACAAACCAGCCGCGCAACTGGATGGGGTCGTCATCAAAAAGGCCCTCGGCGACGCACCGGCCGGAGCGAATCTTTTGAAGACGGACGGGTGGGTTGCATGGCAAAAGGGCTTTGAGCGCGAAGGCGATGCGTTTGTCTGCGACAATGGCGGCGACGCGGGCGTTCAGCGGGGTGCGTCGCAGACGATCACTCTGAACCAGACGCGGCCGGAGCCGCTGATTGCGGAGGCGGCCAGCAAGGCCGAGGGGGTGGGCGGGAGCCGGGACAGCGATTATTCGCTGTATCTGGACCTTGTATATGCAGACGGAACGCCGCTGTGGGGGCAGACCGATTCCTTTCATGTCGGGACACATGATTGGGAATCGGCCAAGGTCATCATCTATCCGGAAAAACCCATCAAGAGCGTCTCGTTTCACATGCTATTGCGATCTCACTCGGGCAAGGCGTGGTTTCGCGGGCCGTCGCTCCGCGTAATCGAGGCGCCGGCGGGAATGGCGATGTTCGACAGCGTGGCGGTCTCCCCTGCGGTCTCGGGGCGAGAGGGATTCATCGTCCGGGATGTGAAGGCCGAGGGCGATTTTGTCGCGATCGACAGGGAGGCCCTGGGCCTTCGGTTGGAATCACGCGAGCGGGTTGCGGATGGTGCGACGATTCTGGATGTGACGCTGACGGACATGACGCGAACGGACCGGGCGATTACGTTGGTGTATGCGGCGACGGTGTCGCGGGAGGATTGCCTGTGGCTGGCCGATCCGCGGCGATCGAACCCGGTGGAGAAGGGGCGGGAGTATCTTAACGCCAGCCGGTTTGCGGTCGGGGCCAATGGGCGTCTGTCGCGGTATCCGTTTGCGGCGGTCGCCGGGCGGGGGCAGGGCCTGGGGCTGGGAATCGACATGCGGGTCCCGGCCTTTTCCCGGGTCGGCTACAATGCCGACACGCAGGAGTTGTTTTTGGCGTTTGACCTGGGCCTGACGGCGGAGAAGCCCTCGGCCCAACTGCGACTGTGCCGGTTTTCATTCGATCCGGCGTGGGGTTTCCGCGG
>PMBP01000305.1 GCA_003152975.1 Phycisphaerales bacterium
TATCGCGTCGATCCGCTGGGCATCGACGCCAAGGCGCCGCGGCTGTCGTGGATCGTCACTTCCAAGCAGCGCGGGCAAAAGCAGACGGGCTATCGCATCCTCGTCGCGTCCAGCGCCGAGAAGATCGCCGCCGGATCCGGCGACTTGTGGGACAGCGGCAAGGTAGAGTCCGGCGCGACCAACCAGATCGCGTATGCGGGCAAGGCGCTTGTCTCGCATCAGGCGTGCACCTGGAAGGTGATGTCGTGGGATGCCCAGGGCAAGCCGTCGGAGTGGAGCAAGGCCGCAAGCTGGACGATGGGGCTTTTAGACAAGGCCGACTGGAAGGCCAAGTGGATCGGGTTTGACGCCTCGCGCAATCGGCACGAATCCGAGATCCTCGACTTGAAGGCGGCACAATGGATCTGGACCGACGAGGGCAATCCGCTCCAGTCGGCGCCCCTGGGCCCGCGATGGTTCCGCAAATCGTTCGAGATTCCCGCCGACCGGCTGATCGCGTCGGCCATCTGCGCCGTTACCGCCGACGACAACTTTCAGCTTTTCGTCAACAGCCGCCTCATTCGCAGCGGGACCACCCACACCACGGCCGCATGCTTTGAGATGACCGACTCGCTTGTGGCCGGGAAAAATATTCTGGCGATGGCCGCCACCAATGCCGGACAAAATCCCAATCCGGCCGGGATGATCCTGATGCTGAAGGTGAACTTCAAGCAGGGCGATCCGCTGGTTTTGATTTCGGACGCAAGCTGGAAGTTTACCCTGGAAGCCCCGGCACAGGACTGGTCGGCCCTGTCGTTCGACGATGCCGCCTGGAAAGCCGCAAAACCGCTGGGGGCGTTCGGTATTCAGCCGTGGAATCAGTCCAAGGTCACCTGGGAAGAGATGTTCCTGCCGCCGGTGCAGTATCTGCGGAAGGTGTTCACCGTCGATAAGCCCGTACGAAAGGCCACCATTTATTCAACGGCGCTGGGCAACTACAAGCTCAACATCGGCGGACGGCCGGTCGGCGAGGATTACTTTACGCCGGGCTGGACGGACTACGCTATCCGGGTGTATTACAACACCTATGATGTCACCGCTATGCTGGCGCAGGGCGAGAATTCCCTGGGCGCGATCCTGGCCGACGGCTGGTACTCGGGACATATCGGATGGGGGCGGATTCGCGACCATTACGGAAAAAACACTCGATTTGCGGCACAATTGCGGATCGAATACGCTGACGGCAGCATGGCAACAGTCGTGACCGACGAGAGCTGGAAGGCCCGGACGGGACGCATCCTCGAAGCGGACTTCCTGATGGGCGAGACCTGCGACGCCCGCAAACCGATGCCGTTTGCGCGAAGGGCCAACGCGGCGATTTCGGATGAGGGCTGGTCGGGCGTGGATGTGACCGACGCGATCGCGGCTAAGCTCGAAGCGTATCCGGGCGTGCCGGTGCGGAAGTTCCAGGAAATCAAGCCGCTCAAGATCACCGAGCCGGTTAAGGGAACCTATGTCTATGATATGGGGACCAACTTTGCCGGTTTTGCACGGCTGAAGATTCGCGGCAAGGCGGGGCAGACGATCGTGCTGCGATATGCCGAGCGACTCAACCCCGACGGGACGATCTACACGACCAACCTCCGCGGCGCGCGGGCGACGGACACCTACATCTGCCGCGGGGCCAATAACGACGAGACCTGGCAGCCGCAGTTCACCTTCCACGGATTCCAGTATGTCGAGCTGACGGGCGTCGAAGAGGCGCCGTCGCTGGATGCGATCACGGGAATCGAGCTATCCAGTTCGACGCCGGTGGTTGGCGCGTTTGATAGTTCCGACGCGATGGCTAACCAGCTCTACCACAACATCTGCCAGACTCAGCGGGCCAACTTCATCGACCTGCCGACTGACTGTCCGCAGCGCGACGAGCGGCTGGGTTGGATGGGCGATGCGCAGATTTATATCCGCACGGCGACCAACAACACGGATGTCTCGGCCTTCTACACCAAGTGGCTTGTGGATGTGGACGACGCGCAGGGACCCAAGGGCGATTTTCCGGACGTGGCGCCGCGCAAGGTGGCGACCGGCGGCGGCACGGCGGCCTGGGGCGATGCGGGCGTGATCTGTCCGTGGACGATCTATCAGGTCTATGGCGACAAGCGCCAGCTCGAACAGCACTACCCCGCGATGGTCCGGTGGGTGGACTACTGCAAGGGCACGACGAAAGACCTTCTCCGGCCGGCCGAAGGTTACGGCGACTGGCTGAGCATCAACGCCGACACGCCCAAGGATGTTTTGGCGACGGCGTACTTCGCGTATAGCACGATGCTGACGGCCAAGTCGGCCGAGGTGATCGGCAAGGCCGACGATGCGGCCAAGTACCGGACGCTGTTCGAACAGATTCGCGAGGCGTTCAACAAGGCGTATGTGGCCGAGGATGGGCGGATCAAGGGCAACACACAGACGGTGTATGTGCTGGGGCTGGCGTTTGACCTGCTGCCGGAAGCCAAGCGGGCCGCGGCGGTGAACTATCTGGTCGAGGACATTCAGAAGAAAGAATGGCATCTTTCGACGGGATTTGTCGGGACCAAGGACCTGATGATGACGCTGTACCGCGTGGGTCGGCTGGATGTGGCCTATCGGCTGTTCCAGAACGACTCGTTCCCGTCGTGGGGATTTTCGATCCGCCACGGCGCGACGAGCATCTGGGAGCGATGGGACGGCTGGACGCCGGAGAAGGGATTCCAGGATCCGGGGATGAACTCGTTTGCCCATTACTCCTTCGGGGCGGTGTGCGAGTGGATGTTCAAGGCGATCGGCGGGATCGACTTTACGACGCCGGGCTATGAGACCATCCTGATCCACCCGATTCCCGGCGGCAGATTCACCTGGGCCAAGACGCAGCACGAGAGTATTCGCGGGAAGATCGCGACGGACTGGAAACTTGAGAAGGGTAATCTGACACTGAAGACCGAGATCCCTGCCAATACCACGGCGACGGTGTATGTGCCGGCAGCCAGCCAGGACGCCGTCAGCGAGACCGGAAACTTTGCCGGAGCCAAATTCGTACGGATGGAAAACGGTTTTGCGGTGTACGAGGCGGGGTCGGGAAGCTACGAGTTTGTTTCGAAGGGTGTGGCTGCGGTACCTGCGGCGAACTGAGTGGTTATCAAAACAAAATTTAACCACGGATTGTAGTACGGATATAGGAGAAATTCTAAATCCGAAGTACTAAGCACTAAACAAATTCAGAAGCACAAAAAATGAAAATTCAAAACGATCTGGATTCCCGCTTTCGCGGGAATGACACGAAATAACCCCCGGCATAAAGCCGGGGGCTTCCAGTCGCGTGCGGGAATGACCGGGAAATAACCTCCGGCATAAGGCCGGAGGTTTCCTGCCAAAAACCGGATTGTTAAAATGGGAAAGATGGGTTTGCGAGGGTCGATACGGCCGATCGTTCTCCAGAATCCCGAAAAATTGTTTCTTTGGGCAAAAATCCTTGACGAATCGGGCGGAATCTGTCATAAAGGGATTTCCTGAATCGATCGAAAGGGAGCAGATATGTCGGAGCTGGATGTCATCAGAGAAATCGCCCGTCAGGTATTGACGGTGCCGACGATTACAGGAATACCCGATAATTGGTTGTGGGACCGGACCCAGCGGATCACTCGTAATATCGAGCATATCTGCCGGTTGCCGGAGTTGCTGCAGTCCAATGTCGCGATCGACCGGTTTTGCCTGATCGCGGCGGCGTATTTCTCGGAGACGGGTTTCGCACATTATGCCGACGCGGAGAACACGGCGGCGCGGATGGTACTGGCGGATGTTAGCTTAAGCGATCTGCACGATTTTTCCACGCAGGTCGTGGCCGACAAGCTGGCCGGGGCGCTGGCCGGTCCCAGGATCGACAAGATCAACAAGATCATCAGCGAATCCGGCAACCGCCGCAGCGAAATGACCGAAGCGATGATCCTTTCCGACGGGCGCAACCTCGACGATATGGGGGCGGTGGGCATCTTCAACGAGTTCCGCCGCTACATGATCCACGGCAAAGGCGTCACGGACGTTCTGAGCAGTTGGAAGCGCAAGATCGACTACCAGTACTGGCAGGCGCGGCTGAAGGAGAGTTTTCGATACGAATGCGTCCGAAAGCTCGCCGAGCAGCGGTATGCCGCGACGGAATACTTTATGAACCAACTGGCCGTCGAGAACGCCGCCAAGGACCTCGAAGAGACGATCATCGAGTCGCTGGACCATCGCGAATCGGCGAAATAACGGAAGATTCGAGACTTCATCGACCATGGAACACAAACCCGTCACGGCGATTTTTCCCGGCTCGTTCGACCCGATCACCAACGGCCATTTGGACGTGATCGGCCGGGGCGTGCGGATGTTCGATCGAGTGATCGTCGCCGTCGGCCAGAATCCCGCCAAGGCGGACTTGTTCACTCCCGCCGAACGGGTGGAGATGATTGCCGAACTGGTTCGCTCGTTCCCGCGGGTCACCGTCGAAAGCTACGACTGCCTGACAGTCGAGTTCGCCGCGCGAATCAAGTCCGACGTGATGATCCGCGGCCTGCGAAACCTCACCGATGTGCAATACGAATTTCAGCTTGCCATGACCAATCGCCGCGTCGCCGGCATCGAAACAGTCTTCATCATGACCTCTGAGGAGTATGGTTTTGTCAGCTCGACCATGGTTCGCGAGATCGCGCTGCTGGGCGGAGACGTGTCCAAGCTGATCCCGCGCAGCGTCTATGACCGCCTGAAACTCAAGCTCCGCGAAAAGGGGCTTCCGCGAAAAGTCTAACCGGCAACATGAAGATGGGGGCTTGCATGAAAAGTCTGATTCTTGCCAATNNGCCCACGGGTTGGAGTATAATGGTTTTCCGTATTTGATCGTTACTAAATGATATCCTGGGCCTGTGTGCCGCGAGAAAATCGACATGCTATGTCAGTATTGTAAGAAACAGTCGGCGACGATTCATCTGACCGAGATCCAGAACGGGCATCGGGAAGAGACGCATTTGTGCGAGGGTTGCGCCGAGCATCAGGGCCTGTCGGTCAAAAGCCAGATCCCGCTGAACGAACTGCTCAGCACGCTGTTGTCGGCCCAGGGTCAGGCCAAGAGCGGACCCAAGGACGAGGATTCGACCGGGGGTGGGACGGCTTGCCCGAGCTGCGGGATGACGCTCAAGGAATTCGGCAAGAAGAGCTTGCTGGGCTGCCCGGCCGATTATGACCTGTTCCGCGAGCCGTTGGAGCCGCTGATCGAGAAATCGCAGGCCGGACACAATCGCCACTGCGGCAAGGTTCCGTCGCGGACCCCGGCACCGGCCAAATACCAGATCGAACTGGCCCAGTTGCACAAGGACCTCGATGCGGCCGTCCGCGCCGAGGATTATGAATCCGCCGCCGCGCTCCGCGACCGGATCAAACAATTGCAGGCGCCCTGACTTTCCGCCGGCGCGTGATTGAAACGAGACGATGAGACCCAAAGATTTATCCAACCGAATCAGCGAGTGGTTTGAGGGCTCCGGTCCCGGGGCCGACATTGTCATATCCTCGCGGATCCGTCTGGCCCGAAACCTGGCGGGGTACGAGTTTCTGCCATGCCTGACACAGGGGCGAAAACGCCAGATCCTGCGGACGCTCAAAGAGGCCATTCTCGGCATCGACCTGGGCGAGTCGGTTTTTTATGTCGATGTCGATGGTGTGCCGGCCCTCGAGCAGGAACTGCTCGTCGAACGGCATTTGATCAGCCGACAACATGCCCTCGGTAAAGGTCCGCGCGGCGTGGTCATCGCGACCAGCNNGAGGAAGACCACTTGCGGATCCAGGCCTTTGCGACCGGGCTGCAATTGCGGCAGTGCTGGGAGCGGATCAATCGCATCGACAACCTCATCGAGGAAAAGGTCGAGTACGCGTTCCACCCCGACTATGGTTACCTGACCGCCTGTCCGACCAATCTTGGTACGGGGATTCGCGTGTCGGTCATGCTGCANNTGGCCGGGCAGATCGAGAAATTTTTGCAGTCCGCCCGCGACGCGGACCTGACGGTGCGGGGCCTCTTTGGCGAGGGGACCGAGGCGGTCGGCGATTTTTATCAACTCTCCAACCAGGTCACGCTGGGCGTGCGCGAGGAGGATGTTGTCGCTCAGTTCAACGATATCGTCGTCCCGCGGATCGTCGGATACGAACACCTGGCGCGGAGGAAACTGCTGGACAAGCAACAGGATGCTCTTGACGACAAGATTCAGAGAGCCCTGGGCGTGCTTGGCAGCGCGCGGCTGATCAGTTCGCAGGAGGCGCTGTTTCTGCTGAGCCATATCCGGCTGGGGGTGANNGCTGACCCAGCCGGCCCACCTGCAGATGAACCAGGGCGAGCCGCTGGACCCTGATCGCCGGGACGCAACCCGGGCCGGCATCATCCGCTCGCGGCTGTGCCGGAACTAACCGGATTCAAATCCCCTGTCAGTTCGGACCCTTCGGTGACGATCTTGCCTCTATACGGCGAAAATTCTGCCATTTTGACAGATGGAAACACCCCGCTATTTCTTCCGTAATAGCTTGTTAATGCTATAGTTAAGTCGATTCCATGCCGTGGCACAGACTTTGCAAATCTATATAGTGACAGATGTTCTCTGATCCAACATCGCAACCAGCGAGATAAGGGAGTGAACCATGGCAAAGATTATTGGAATTGATTTGGGAACCACNNCAAGCACCAGCAGGTGACCAACCCGCTGAATACCGTCTATTCGATCAAGCGATTTATGGGCCGGCGACACCGCGAGGTGGCCAGCGAAGAAAAGCTGGTGCCCTACAAGATCGTCGGCGGCGCCGACGAACTGGTAACGGTCCATGTCCGCGGCAAGGACTACACCCCGCCGGAAATCTCGGCNNGTTCCGGCGTATTTCAACGACGCGCAGCGGCAGGCGACTAAAGACGCCGGCCAGATCGCGGGGTTGAAGGTTGAACGGATCATCAATGAACCGACCGCGGCGGCTCTGGCCTACGGGCTGGAAAAGAAAAAGGAAGGCAAGGTCGCGGTCTTCGACTTCGGGGGCGGGACATTCGATGTCTCCATTCTCGACATTGGCGACAATGTCGTCGAGGTGCTCAGCACCAACGGCGAC
>PMBP01000471.1 GCA_003152975.1 Phycisphaerales bacterium
GATTGTTACATGCTCCACATCGCCGTGCTGGATCCGAGCGTTCGATCGGACATGGAACGGCAGTTCATCCAGGCGCATTTCGAGATCGCCGCATCGAGCCAACTGGAGAGGATGGACGACTGGCACAGCGTTCCCGGCCTTGAGGCGCCGCCTCCGGATGTCCTGCGGTATTTTGTCCGCGTCAAACAGAATGTCCTGGACGCGTTCATTCGGGACAACGAATGGACCGGGCTGGACCGCCGCGACACCGAGGATGAGTTTGTCAACCAGAACAGTTTCAAGCTCAACCAGGCCTATTATGCTTCCCTTGGCGACAAGAGGGCATTCGTGCTGTCCCACGGCCGCAACATCATGATCCTGAAGGTTGTGGGCTTCGCCGAAGCGATCGTGCAGTATTACCGAATCGAAGATTTGTGCGCACACATCTGGATCGCGCACCAGCGATACCCGACAAAAGGGCGTGTGTGGCATCCCGCCGGCGCTCACCCCTTCGCGGGGATCAACATGGCCCTGGTCCACAATGGTGACTTCGCCAATTACCATTCCGTCACCGAATGTCTCCGGCAGCGTCATATTGTCCCGCAATTTCTGACCGACACCGAGGTTTCGGCGCTCCTGTTCGATCTTCTCGACAGGACCTACGGATATCCTCTGGAATACATCATCGAGGCCTTGGCTCCCACAACCGAATTGGATTTTGACCGCCTTTCGGAAGAAAAACAACGGATCTACCGAACCATCCAGGCCACGCACATTCACAGTTCGCCCGATGGGCCCTGGTTCTTTATCATTGCCCGCAATGTGGCCCGGCAAAAACAGTTTCAACTCATGGGAATCACGGACACGGCCATGTTGCGTCCGCAGGTGTTCGCCTTTCTGGATGGCGAGGTTCAGGTGGGCCTGATCGCCTCCGAAAAACAAGCGATCGACGCAACCCTTCTGAGTTTGTCGCAGGATGACCGGCGGATCGCCCCGATCGCCGACCGTTATTGGAACGCGCGAGGCGGCAGCCACACCGATGGCGGGGCCTTCATCTTCAACCTGGAAGAAGATTCGAGCGGCGCCATGAGGATGACCTGTGTCGACAAGTTTGGAAAACCCGTTCGCATGCCGACCGGAACTGTGGCTTGCGATTTGTCGATCGACAGAATAGCGGGCCCCCGCCATTCAGATATGGAAGCGTCCCTGCGGGAGATTCTGGATCGTGCGGCGCCCTTCGATGTCTATGCCTACATCCGCGACCATGCCGATTCATGGTCCTTTGACGAATTTGGCGCCGCCTGTCGAGCTCTTTCGGATTTCGCCGAAGATCCCAAGCTGATCGCGACGGCCATTGACGGCCTGACTCTGCTGACCGACCGATCCTATTCCACGGGCAGCAAAAAGAAAAGCCATGTCGCCTGCCTTGTGCGTGCCGAATTGTACCGACTATTCCGGAAGGTTCCGTATCTTCGCACGGCGGCCAGCGTCGATCCGGCGTATCGGTTGATCGACTTTGAAACCCGGGGAGACCTGAGACCGCCCCGGCAGAACGAAACGATTCTGATCATTGACGCCCGCCATTTCCCTCCCGAAGGATGGGAATGCGACGCCTCCTTGCTGGTGGACGCCTACGCCCGGGGTTGGCGGCGTTTCATCTGTTTTGACTGTCGCGGACAGCGGTTTACCGGGTGCGGTCTTGGGCCGGAAACCGACGAGGTGACGATCGATGTCTATGGCAGTTCCGGCGATTATCTCGCATCCGGGATCGACGGCATGACGATCACGGTGCATGGGAACGCTCAGGACCAGTTGGGACAAATCATCAAGAGGGGCAAACTGGTCATTCATGGCGATGTGGGCCAAACCTTTATGTATGGCGCCAAAGGGGGGGAGGTCTTTATTCGGGGCAATGCGGCCGGACGACCGCTGATCAATTCCGTGGGCCGGCCCCGAGTGGTGATCAACGGGACCTGCCTTGACTTCCTGGCCGAATCCTTTATGGCGGGCGATCCCTTGCAAGGCGGGGGATTTGTCATTCTCAATGGCATTCAATTCGACGATGAGGGCCGAACCCTTCTGCTGAGCGAACCGTATCCGGGGAGTAACCTGTTTTCCCTGGCCTCTGGCGGGGCTATTTATGTCCGAGATCCCGGCCGAAGTCTGGTGGCTCAGCAGTTGAACGGTGGGGAGTATGCCGAGTTAACTTCGCAGGACTGGGATTTGATTCTTCCCTACCTTCATGAAAACGAGCGGCTCTTCGGAATCCGCATCGACGATTTGCTGCTGGTCGATGGCCATCCGCGAACGCCGCAGGAGGTGTATCGGAAGGTTCGTCCCGTCAAGGCCAAGCCGCCCGCTCCGGCAGCGCCGGCGAAAGCGAAAGAACCGGAACTGGAAGATGCTGTGGTGGATGACTGACATCCCTGGTTGAACCGAACGGCTCTGCGACACGAGGGCCGGGAATTCAGGAGAATACCGCTACATGGCGATCATTGTGACACAGGAAAAAGCGACGGACGGCATCCTCCGAGAGGTGCAGGCGACCTCGGGGGTTGACCTGAGCGTCTGTTACCAGTGCAAGAAATGCACCAGCGGTTGTCCGGTGGCGGCGATGGTCAAGGCCCCCCCGTCGGAGATCATTCGCCGGCTTCAATTGAACGCCGGCGACGAAATTCTGGACAGCGAACTCCTCTGGACCTGCCTGTCGTGTGAAACCTGTTCGGCCCGGTGTCCCATGGGGATCGACCTGGCTGCGGTGATGGACGCGTTACGACGACTGGCTCTGGACCGGAAGGCGTCGAAACAGCAGGGGAATGTTCCACTGTTTAATCGTGTATTTCTGGAGACCGTCCGGCTCTTTGGCCGTACCTATGACATGCTGATGATCGCCGCCTACAAGGTTGGCACGCTTAAACTCTTGAACGACACCGAGAAGTTTCCCGCGATGCTCAAAAAACGGAAAATTGCCCTGTTTCCCACTCTGGAAGCCGATCGGAAGACGGTCCGGAGGATTTTCAAAAAGGCAAAACAGAACCGAGGAACCTGACGGATGAAATATGCTTACTTTCCAGGATGTTCGGCCGAATCCACGGCGAGAGATATGCATGAATCCACTCTGGTGGTTTCCGAACGGCTCGGAATCGACCTTCAGGAACCCAGGGGCTGGACCTGCTGCGGAGCCACGGCGGGACACCAAACCGATCCCCTGTTGGCCGCCTCGCTTCCCGCGGCGACACTGGTGAAAGTCAAGGATATGGGGCTGGATCTGGTGGCCAACTGCGCTGCCTGTTACAACCGGCTAAAGATGGCCAATCATCTGGTATTGACGAGTCCGGATATGCGTCGAAAGGTGGCCGATGCGATCGGCCGGGATTATGACGGATCCGTCAAAATTCGCCATTTTATGGAAGTCCTTCTCGACGATGTCGGGCTGGATACGATCCAGAATACCCTGCAGCGCACCCTCAAGGGGCTGAAGGTGGCGTGCTATTACGGATGTCTTCTGGTTCGCCCGCACGAGGCCATGCAGTTTGATGACCCGGAAAACCCAACCTCTCTCGATCGGCTGGTCAGGACGCTGGGGGCCGAGACCCTCGATTGGCCTCACAAGGTCGAGTGCTGCGGGGGCGGCCTTTCGATGACGCGAACGGATGTGGTGATCCGCCTGACCGAGTCGATTCTGAGCATGGCCAAGCTGGCCGGAGCCGACTGCATCGCCGTCAGTTGTCCCATGTGTCAGATCAATCTGGATATGCGCCAGCTCGATATCCAGAAGCAACTGGGGAAACGCTATGATATGCCGATCGTCTATGTCACGCAACTGATCGGATTGTGCCTCGGCATTTCCGCCGACAAACTCGGATTCAATAAACTCATGGTTCCGGCTTCGACCGTCATTGAGGCGGTCGGCGATGCCGCCTGATCGTCGCCACGACAGATTGCGATAGGGTCTATGCAGCCAGATATGGGACAAAACAAAAAACAGCCGATTGGAGCAGTGCTCGTGCAGGGCGGAGGAATCGCCGGCGTTCAGGCATCCCTGGATCTGGCCAATTCCGGTTTCAAAGTCTATCTTGTGGAGCGCGACGCCGCGATCGGCGGGATGATGTCGCACCTGGACAAGACCTTCCCAACCGGAGATTGCGCCACCTGTATCGTTTCACCCAAGCTTGTCGAGTGTGCCCGGAATCTGGATATTGAGATTCTCACACTATCGGAGTTGGTGAATTTGAAAGGCGATCCCGGTCATTTTACCGCCACGATCAAGCGCTATCCTCGTTATGTGGACGAGAAAAAATGCACCGGCTGCAGCGAATGTACCCAGGCCTGTCCCGTGCAGGTCCCCGATTACTTCGATCGGTATATGGGGAACCGCAGGGCCATCGCCAAACACTATGCCCAGGCCACGCCCAATCTTTTCGGGATTCTCAAAAACGGCCATGCCCCCTGCAAGATGAAATGCCCGGCCAATATCAATGTGCAGGGCTATGTCCAACTGATCAAGAAGAAGGAATACCTCAAGGCCGTTAATCTGGTCCGAGAACGAAACCCATTGTCGGCAATTTGCGGCCGGATCTGTACCCATCCGTGCGAATCCGCCTGCACTCGCAGTTCCGCCGATGAGCCCATCGCCATCCGACTGCTCAAGCGGTTTGCCTCGGATCAGGAAATGAGGATGATCGAATCGGGTGAACTGGTCCTTCCCGAAGAGAAAAAACCCGCTCCGAATGCCAGGAAGGTTGCCGTGATCGGGGCCGGCCCGGCCGGNNCGCTGGGGATCTGGCCGATCGGGGATTTGCCGTCACCGTCTTTGAAGCGCTCCCGGCGGCGGGGGGAATGCTCCGATGGGGAATTCCGGAATATCGGCTCCCCAAAAGAGTGTTGGATCATGAAATCGAACTTATCCGGCGTAAAGGGGTTCGCTTTGTCTTGAACTACCGCGTCGGAAAAGATATCTCCTTCCAGGATTTGCGCAAGGATCACGATGCGGTCTTCATCGGGGTTGGCGTTCACCAGGGTCGCCGGCTCGGGATCGAGGGCGAAGACAAACAGGGGGTTTGCCAGGGCATNNGTGGATGTGGCCCGGACGGCGTTGCGGCTTGGCGCTCAAAGCGTCGAGATGGTCTCGCTGGAGCAGCGCCGCGAAATGCCCGCCTATCCGGAAGAAATCGTAGACACCCTGAATGAGGGGATCACGATTCGAAACGGCTGGGGGCCGCTCCGGATCCTCGGTAACGGAAGCGTGACCGGCATTGAATTAAAGCGGTGCACCCGCGTATTCGATTCCGACGGAAAATTCAATCCCGTCTTTTCCGAACAGGATCGGGTTTCCGTCGAAGCCGATCTGATCATCACCGCGATCGGGCAAACCAGTGATTCGTCTCTGATTGAGCACCTCGGGTTCCAGACCCGGAGCCGATTCATCCAGGCCGATCCGGTTGCTCTCCAGACCTCTCTGGAGGGCGTTTTTGCCGGAGGCGATGCGGTCTCGGGCCCCGCCTCGGTCATTGACGCGGTTGCGGCCGGCAAACGGGCCGCCGAGTCCATCGAGCGATATCTGAACGAGGCCGATCTTCTCGCAAACCGCTTTGAAGAGACCCTTCAACCCATTCCGGACGAACTTCTACCCTCGACGGACGATACGACCAAGAAGCCACGGTCCAAATCCACTGAACGACCGGCCGCCGAACGGGTGAGCAACTTCGAGGAAGTGGAAATCGGCCTGACCGAAGAAGGAGCTTTGGCCGAAGCGGAACGGTGCCTCAACTGCGCCTTATGCTCGGAGTGCCAGGAGTGCGTCGAAAGCTGCGAGCAGCATGCGATCGATCACGCGATGCAAGAACGAACCATCGATGTGCAAGTCGGTTCGGTCATTCTGACTCCGGGGTTTGAGGAATTTGACGCCAAACGAAAAGGCGAATTCGGCTGGGGCCGTTACCGAAATGTGGTCACGACCGTGCAGTTCGAGCGGATGCTCTCCGCCGCGGGACCGTTTCAGGGCCATGTAATCCGATTGTCGGACGGCCGTGAAGCCAAAAATATCGCCTGGATCCAGTGCGTGGGATCGCGCGATTCCAGTTGCGGCAACGAATACTGTTCCTCCATCTGCTGCATGGCCACCACCAAACAGGCCATGGTCGCGGCCGATCATGTCGAGGGGCTTACCGCCACGATCTTCTATATGGATATCCGGGCTCATGGAAAAGATTTCGATCAATATTATGAGCGGGCCAAAGCCCAGCCGGGGATTCGGTATATCAAGAGCATTCCTTCCCGGATCATTCAAATGCCCGGATCCCAGGACCTCCGCCTGCGGTATATGGGCGAAGACGGCCAACTCAAGGAGCAGGAATTCGATCTGGTCGTGCTGTCGGTGGGAATGGAGCCGTCTGCATCGATGGTGCGCTCTGCCGCGACGATGGGGGTGGTTCTCAACGAGTTCCAATTCTGCTCGACGAACCGACTGTCGCCCCTGGCCACCTCTCGGCTGGGCGTCTTTGTCGGAGGGGCCTTCCAAGAACCCAAGGATATTCCCGAAACCGTAACACAGGCCAGTGCCGCGGCCTCGATGTCCATGGAGCTTCTGGCGCCGGCGCGTCATTCGCTGATCACCAGGAAAAAGTATCCCGATGAACACGATGTCACCGATGAGCAGCCGCGGATCGGCGTGTTTGTCTGTCACTGCGGAATGAATATCGCATCGGTCGTGGATGTGGAGCGCGTGGTCATGGCCATCGGCAATCAGCCGGGGGTGGAATTTGTAACCCACACTATGTTCACCTGCTCGGATACGAGTTTGTCGGCCATCAAAGAAGCGATTCTGGAACATCGGCTCAACCGCGTGGTCGTGGCCTCCTGTACCCCGAGAACCCACGAACCCCTGTTTCGTGAAACCCTGCGGGAAGCCGGGCTGAATCCCTACCTGTTTGAAATGGCCAACATCCGCGACCACTGTTCGTGGGTACACTCGTCCGAGGAAGAACGGGCCACGGAAAAGGCGACCGAACTGGTGAAAATGGCGATCGCTCGGGCTGTTTGTCTGTCTCCGCTTGAGGGTAGTACGCTGGCCGTTGACCAGAAGGGAATGGTTCTTGGAGGCGGTCTGGCCGGGATGACGGCGGCCCTCGCTCTGGCGGATCAGGGATTTGAAATCGACCTGGTCGAATGTTCCAATCGTCTCGGCGGGCATCTTCACGACCTCTTTCGTTCCCTCGAAGGAGAGGATATCGTCCGATTTAAGGATGACCTCATCAGCAGGGTTGGCAAACACCCGAAAATCAAACTGCATCTGGAAACCGAGGTTGCCCGCGTTTCGGGTCATATCGGAAAGTTCACCACGACCCTGTCAAGTAAAGGGCGGACATCGGATATTACCGGCGGCGCGATCATCGTCGCAACCGGCGCCAAGGAAGCCCAGACTACGGACTATCTGTACGGCAAGTCGAGTAGCGTAGTCACACAAACCGAACTCGAGAAAAAGCTGCGCGAAGGGACTTGGACTGCTTCGGGACGAAACATCGTCATGATTCAGTGTGTCGGCTCCCGGGACTCCGATCGCCCCTATTGCAGCCGCATCTGTTGTTCCATGGCGATCCAGAACGCACTGGAAATCAAAAAGAAGGATCCCAGCGCCTCGGTGTTTGTCTTGTACCGGGATGTGAGAACCTACGGCTTCCGCGAAACCTATTACACGCAAGCCCGAGAGGCCGGCGTCGTCTTTATCCGTTATACTCCCGAGGCCAAGCCGATAGTTTCGGACAAGAACGGCCTGACCGTGACCTTGACCAGTCCCGATTTCCCCGAGCCGATCACCATCGAAGCCGACACCGTCGTACTGAGCACCGGCATCGAGTCCACCCGGGACAACAATCGTCGGATTTCCGATATTCTCAAAGTGCCGCTGAACTCCGACGGCTTCTATCACGAGGCCCATGTGAAATTGCGGCCGGTGGATTTCGCCACGGAGGGGATTTTCCTGTGCGGGTTGGCGCATTCCCCAAAGTTTATCGACGAAACGATCTCGCAGGCACGAGCCGCCGCCGCCCGTGCGGCGACCGTGCTGTCGAAAACGCAACTCGATGTCAGCGCTCAGGTCTCGTCTGTGGACCAGGACAGGTGTATCTCCTGCATGACCTGCGTGACGGTCTGTCCGTACGGCGCGCCGATTTGCAATGCCAACGGCAAAGGCCAGATTGAAGCCGCCAAGTGCATGGGCTGCGGGATTTGCGC
>PMBP01000012.1 GCA_003152975.1 Phycisphaerales bacterium
GTTATAGCGCGAGATTGATTATACGACGACCGACAATAGCCGATCAGGCCGCCGGTGGCCTGACTGCCGTTGCCGACGGTAATTGCCCCGGAACTGGAGCAGTTCTGCGTAAGGCCAAAGTTCTGAAAACCGATCAGGGCACCGACATAGAGACTGGCGGATCCGGAGGCCGAGATGGAGACATTGTTCACAGAGAGGTTTTCAATGCGAGCGTTGTTGGTTGAGCCGAACAGGCCGAGGAAGTCGGAGCCGACGACCGAAACGATGGTCAGGTTGGAAATCGAATGGCCGTTGCCGTCGAAGACGCCTGTGAAGAGCGTGCCCTGGAAATCCCATTGGGCATCGTCGGTGTCAGGAGCGATGGGGGCTCTGTCGAATGTGTTTCCGTTCAGGTCGATATCGGCGGTGAGGATCAAGGCCAGATTCCAGTCGCCCGATGAGGACCTCAGTTGCTGAAAGTCCGTGATGGAGGCGATCTGGTAGGGATCGTCTATAGCACCTGAACCGCCGGAATAGGCCAAAAGGGGAGAGCACGAAAGAAGACACCCTGCGGCGATGCCGGCGATTTTGATGGCGAAAGCCATAGCTGATCCTCCGATCTTGTCTGATGTTCTTTGTCAATTTGAGATTGGTTTACAGACCTTCGAGCCAATGGGCGGCGAGGATGGCAAAGTCGGCCAGGTCCACTTTGCCGTCTTGGTTGAGGTCGCCGGCGCAGCCGGAGGAGCAATCGGATTGCATCCAGCCGTCGGCCATCGCAACCAGATCGGCCCGGTCCACGACAGGCGACCCGGCGATGTCGCCGGGAATCAGGGGCTGCCAGGTCAGGCGCGGATAATCCTGTCCTTCACGGATTCGCCACACGGCCGGATTGCTATCGGTATCGGTGAAATCNNTTTCCCCCGTAGTCAGTCCAATACCGCCGTCACTGGCGGTCCTGTGACTGGTCTGGGTATCCCAGAAGCTGGAGGCGATCGAGCCGCCATTGTGGTTGGCAAATCCGCACCACAAAAGATAGGCCGCCGGGGAAACGGCGCCGGCGGCGTAACAGGCGGTCACCGAGCCATCGTTGATTCCGACAAATCCTGCGGCACGAGAATACCCGACATTGTTACCCGTGCAATAGCAATTCCAAATGGTCCCGCTATTGGCTCCGGTAAAACCGCCCACGGTCTGGTCGATCGAAACCTCGGATTCAATATCCTTATAGACCACATTCCCCGTACTGAACGATTCGGAAACGGTTCCGGAGTTGAGGCCGATCAGGCCGCCGACAACGCAGGGGTAGCCCGGCGCAGTGCCGGCCTTAAGGTCCCAAAAGCCGGCTGCGGCGTTCCCGGTGAGTGGGCCAGCGGCGGAGCNNGCCGCCGACCTGGTGTTCATACATGTGGACACCAATGTCCGAGTCGCTGATCGATCCGGTCGCATAGGCCTTTGTGACCGTTCCGGCATTGATTCCGATCAATCCGCCGATCTGGCGCCGCCCCGAGACGGCGCCCTTGCCACGGCACAACTGGATCGTGCAATTCGCCTCGGAGCCGGGGGTATCTCCGAAAACTCCGACCAGGCCGCCGACTTTCTCATCGCCGTCCACCGTGCCGAAACTATCGCAGGCCACGAGGAATCCTTCCGTAACGGCGCCGACAAGACCTCCGACACTCAGGCCGTTGACTTTGGCATAGCTATCGCAGTCGGAGATGACGCCTCGATTGTGGTTGCCGACGAGACCTCCGACCGAATCGCCGTGAATCTGGCCGTCGCTAAAGCAGCCGCCAAGATCGCTATCCTGATTTTCGCCGATCAGGCCGCCGACTTGCGTACTGCCCTGGACCGTTCCGATAAAGAAGCATGCGGTGACGGTCGCGTTTTTATTGTATCCGATCAGTCCGCCGACTTTGTGGTCGGCTTTCACATCCCCGTAGGCATAGGAATTCACGACCGACCCGGATTCATTGTACCCGATCAGGCCGCCGCAGAAGTCATGCAGGTCGTTGAAGTGAGCATCGAGCTGAAGATTGCTGTGGCAATCTTCGACATAACTGCCCTGAGCGCTGATCCCGGCCAGTCCGCCGATTTTGCTATCCCCCATCAGCATACCGTTGGCATAACACGATCGGAGGGTACCGCCGTGGTTGTAGCCGACCAGACCGCCGACCACCGTTCCTCCCGTGAAATCGACATTCTCGATTCCGAGATTCTGGATCTCGCCTTCCCATCCGACACATCCGAACAGGCCGACATAATCGAGAACCGGATTGGCCGCTGACCCATCGGCGTATATTCGGGGATTTCGAATGACATGTCCAAATCCTTGAAAAAATCCGGTAAACGGAGTGCCCTGATACTCGGGATCGGGGCTGGTATCGGGCGCGATTGGGCTTACATTCCAGCCGGATAGGTCGATATCGTTGATTAGGACAAAAACGCCGTTCCAGTCCTCCGGCGAATCCATCAGCAGCATCCAGTCCTCCGGGGTACTGATCTGCCAGGGATACGACTCCATTCCGTAGCCGCCGCTGTACTTGGTATTGGGAAGCAAGACCGTCTGCCAGTCGAAGACGGGATAAAAAAGGCCCTCGATGGGCAATTTCCAAACGACATCGGGATCGGGGTTGAAATCCCAGCCGGCGGAGATAAAGGTGTCGGACTGTTTCATCTGCTCGGTTGAAAGCCCTTCGCCTGCGGCGCTGTAGGATTGGCCGCTGGTCCAGACATCCCAAAAACAGGCCTGACTGGTGTTGCTCAGATCGTCCTTGATCAGTCCCCCGGCCTCGTATATCAGGGAAACAGCACCTGAACTGTAACAATTGGCGAGGGTTGAATTGGACATATGGCCGGCAAGGCCTCCGGCACTCCCCGAGGTAACATTGGCCCAACTGTAACAATTTGTAACCGTGCAGGCGTCTCCAAAGCCGATCAGGCCTCCGCCATATCCCTCATGGTTGTTCACCGTTCCGGTCACGGAGCATTGATCGAAGATCCCGGAAATAGACTTCCCGGCCAGACC
>PMBP01000254.1 GCA_003152975.1 Phycisphaerales bacterium
TACGACCGCTGCACCGGTTGCGGGGCCTGCGCCAAGACCTGCCCGCGAACGCTGATTCGACTGGCGCCCTTTGCCCATCCGCAGATGATGACCGTGGCCTGCAGCAGCCGCGAGAATGGCAAATCCACTCGCTCCGCCTGTGCCGTGGGTTGCATCGGTTGCGGCCTGTGCGTCAANNAAAAAGGCCGCCGAAATAACAACTTAATCTGCAACTTTATAGGACACAAAAGAAAAGGTGTCAGACACTCTGCCCCGGAATGCCAAAGATTGGCCGGACATTCCCCTTAAAAGTGTCTGACACCTTTTTTCTCCAAAGGTATCCCTTGTCGGATTGGCGTAAAGGTACTCCCCGGATATTGCCGATGAAACTACGGAAGACCGATAAGAGTAAAGGTCTGTCTAAAGGTACGGTATGGTCATCAGTGCCATTAACGACATCGGAATATCGACTTATGTTGTCACGCGGGTATCCGCCCGGAAAGGGGAAACTCCGCCCGTCGATGCCGTCGATTCGGTTGATTCGTCTCAGCAGGGCCCCTCCGAAGAAATCTCCTGGATGGAGGCCATGTCGCTTTTCGGATCCTCCGGGGCGGTGGTTCAGCGGCTCTCGATCCTGTCCGGCCGGTCGGCAAGTACCTCACGGCCGAACAGTCCGGAGGCGGCCGAAGAATCGTCTCGTCAGTCCGCGGAAAACGCCGGTCGTCCTCGTTCTTCGCAACGGCCCCGGGTGGAAGAATCCTCAGAGGATTCTCCCCGGCCCGATCCTATCCGCCGTCTGATTGATGTGGTCACCGAGCGGGCCCAGGGTGTCGCTTCCTCGCAGCAATGGACCGGCGAGCGGATAGCCGCGATGAGTGAAATGCTCCAGCAGTTCCGCGGCGATGTGCGGCAGGCGGCCCAAACCTACGATCCCCGATCGACGAAACGGGATGATTTCCTCAATCATCTCAGTGATGCCTTTGCCAAGTTCAATCGTTCGTTGGAATCCGGAGGCGGCGCCGATTCGACCGCGAACGACTCGGCCGATGTTGTCAATGTCAAAGACGCTCTGACGGATTCGCCGATCCCTCCGGATACCCTGCGGGCTGCGTTTTCGGCCGAGCTGGCGAATCTGCGGATGACCTTGTCCGAATTGGATACGACCGGCCAATCCAATCCCCGCCCGGCTGACGAAAATCTGCAAATCGAGCAATACCGGGCGATGCAACGAGAACGCCTTGAACAGATGCAATCCAATCAGTATCAATCCCAGTTGAACGCTGTGGCCTAAGCGAAGGGTATCTCATGCAGCGAGCCAAATCTCTTGCCCGGGTTCTGACGATTGTCGTATGCCTGGGCGTCGGCCTGGTCTGGATGACGACGGCCGATTCGGCGGCCACCAAACATTACGAAGTCGATGCCAGTTCAGCGGTGGAATCCTACTATGGCAACAACGATCGAATGGTCGCGGCCTATGAACAACTCGCCACTCAATATCTGAATCTGGTCCAGAATCAGCTCAACCGGACCAGCGAGGATATCCAGCGCGGCGGCCAGAAGCTCGAAGCCATCGAAAAAAAACTCGACGCGATGGCCGTTCGCCTCGGCCGGATCGAGAAGGCCCTGAAGATCCAGCCCGAACCCGAACCGGCCACCGTACCTTCGCCGGTCAAGCCCACGGCCGAAACAACACCTTCCAAATCCATTCAAAATCCCTGATTCGGAAGCAGGCCGGATGTCCGGTTCGGATTTTCGGTTGCCAATCGCCTCGGCATTTCCTACACTGATTCTCCGGGAATAGCCGCTTGAAGTCCCCGCGTGAACTTCCGCGGGTTGGATTCGTAGAATCAGTGGGTTTCCCATGCTCGTGATCCTCAGGAAGGAATCTGTCGCCATGCGAAGGCAATGGTTTTGGTTATCGGTGATCTTGTTTCTGTCCGAAGTGTCGTCCGGCCAGCCGAATATGATCATCGAATCAGTATCCACCGCGGGCCCGGTACGGGCGGGCGATCGTATCGGTCTGGCCATGCAGTTTCAAAAAGCCGAGGATTTGCATTTTTATGCCAATAAAGAAACGGCCCCGGGCGGATTTGCCCTGAAAGTCGAGGCGACGGCGAAAGGGGTTTCGTTCGGCCCGGCCGAATTTCCCAAACACAGTATGTTTTTCGACAAGGCCCTTCAGAAGAAAATTGAAGTCTTTGTCGGGCCTTTCACGATCTTTGTGCCCATCGAAGCTCCTCCCAAAACGGGTTCGGCGGAAGTGACGGTCAAAGTCAGCGGGATCGCCTGCACCAGCAAACTGTGTTTGCCGCCGTTTGAAAACTCCCGGACTGTCACATTGGATTTTGCCGCCGTGGCATTGTGGCCGACAATCCAATTGGATCAAGGGGTCCAGTCGACGGCACCCTCTCCTCAGATTCCTTCCGGGGCCGTACCGCCGTCACCATCTTCCCGCGTCTCCATTTTGGCCCGAGGTAATCCGCAGGGTTTCAGTGTCCCCGTAGCGATGAGCTTGGCTTTGTTGGCCGGCCTGTCGATCAACATTATGCCGTGCGTGCTGCCGATCCTGCCGCTGATCGTGATACGATTGGTCGAGCAATCCCGACAATCGCCGCGCCGTCGAATCTGTCTGGGGTTGGCCTTCTGCGGAGGGATCGTCCTGTTCTTTATCGTTTTTGCCGCGTTGGCCGCCGGAATCAAGCTGACCACAGGAGTGGCTATCGACTGGGGCGATCACCTGCGATATCCCGCCGTGGCGACGGCCCTGTTTCTGTTGATCGTAATCATGGGTCTGTTTTTGCTGGATGTGTTTTCCATCCGACTGCCGGGTTCCATTGCTGGCTCACAAGGTTCCGGGCAGGGAATAGCGGGTTCCGTCGGCATGGGCTTTTTCGCCGCGATACTCAGCACGCCCTGCAGCGGCGCCTATTTCGGAATGGTGCTGATCTGGGCCCAGACTCAGCCGTGGGCCGTCGGCATGGCCGCGATTGTGATGATGGGCGTCGGCATGGCGCTGCCCTACGGGATTCTGGTTTCCTTTCCCGCGCTGCTGCAAAAAGTGCCTCGGCCCGGGGAATGGATGGATATCTTCCGCAAGGCCATGGCGTTCGTGCTGTTTTATCTGGCCGTCAAGCTGGCTCTGCCGGCCTTGTCGGGCGAGCGACTGCTGAATGTCATCAAGTATGCCGTGATCCTGAGCTTTGCCCTGTGGATGTGGGGCGGGTGGGTCTCGTTCTCTACCCCGGCGGGGAAAA
>PMBP01000140.1 GCA_003152975.1 Phycisphaerales bacterium
TGAGGCCGCCGACCTGATCATCATTTCAAAGGACTCCGAAGGGACACAATACAACAACGACGCCGATTTCTGGAACCATGTCCATGTCCCGATGCTGAATCATAATGCCAAGATCGTCAGAAGTAATGGCCATCGTTTCTGGGACTGGTTGGCCGGTGATACAACAACCTGTAACCCATGCACGACTTTAAACGCCATCGACATCGATGACCCGATCTTCAAGGGAATAGACACCTCGACAGGCATTGAGATGTTCACTGCCGACATTCCAATTGATCTATCCGACCAGACTTCGGCTGGCAATGGAACGGTTGTTGCGACCACCGGCGAAAACGTTATGCTGGCCCGATGGACCGGTTCAGAAAAGCTTTACTATGCCGAGTCCCTCTATGCACCGGGGGCCCCGAGAGTATTCTTTGCAATGCCTGATCCGCCGTCCGACTTTTTCGATAACGCCACAGATAAAGCTCTGCTGATGCTGGCGAATGCTATCCGCTCGCTGCTTAAACCTGTTGCGATTAATGGAGATTTCGACGACGACGGAGACGTGGACCTGGTGGACTTTTCGATCCTGGCTGCCTGCTGGGCCGGCGGAACAGATCCTCAATATAAATTATGCGGCGATATCGATCCGTCGGGCAACGACACTGTTAACGAGCAAGACCTCCAGATGTTGGCCGACACATGGCTTACAGGTGTGGATATTACACCCCCTGAGCCTGAAGTGATGACATGGAGTCATAAACCAAAGACAGTTTCGACAAGATCGATTACGATGAAGGCCGAAACCGCACTGGATTCGCAGAATGGCGTCAGATACGATTTTCAATGTGTATCCGGCGGAGGCCCGGACAGTTTAGGGCAATACCGCAGCACTTTTGAGCCCGCAACACTCACGCCGGGCCAGCTTTACACATACCGGGTAAAGGCACGCGACACGTCAGCCAACCTCAATGAAAACAAATGGTCATCCCCTGCCAGCGCCCGGACCTACGGCCTGTTTCGCCACATGGCCGATGCATCGGGAGCTGTGGCATTGAATGATAAGTTCATTATCGTTGCTGGCGACGAAATGAACTTTCTCGGGATTTATGAGTGGGCAAAGCCCCAGTCAGCTCCGTTTGAAAGCATCGACCTGACAGACGATCTGAACCTCGACCCGGACCATCCTGAAATCGACCTCGAAGGTGCAACATGGTTCGGTGACAGAATCTTCTGGATATCGTCTCACGGCAGGAACGGGGACGGCCAGTACAGGTATAATCGTTGCCGGTTCTTCGCCACGACGGTTACCTTCGAAGGAGACGCCATTCAGGTGACCGTTGACGGCAGCTACGCTAACCTGCTGGACGACCTGATCGCATACGATTCGGTTTACAATCTGGGATTGGCTGACGCCATCGGAGTCGTCGACGGTCATGTCGATCCTTCCACTATTCCGAATCTCGCGCCGAAGATCGACGGCCTTAACATCGAAGGACTCAGTGCCGACAGTGACGGGGATTCTCTGCTGATTGCTTTTCGAAATCCAAGACCAGATGATATCAACGGCAACGGCAATGCCCTGATAATACCGCTGACGAATCCCGAGCAGGTTGTCCTGTCAGGGGCAACTCCTCAATTCGGCCCTCCTATCCTAATCGATCTTGGTGGCTTCGGCATCCGAAGCATCGAATATTCTCCGACCCTCGGCCAGTATCTCTTGATCGCAGGGTCACACAAATCTTCCGCAGACAGCCCGCTGCTGATACTCTACAGTTACGACATGATATCGAACAACCTGCACAAGTTGGCTGAGTTTACGGACCTTACTCCCGAGGCAATATTCCAGTTCCCCTCAAGCAGCGACATCAATCTGCTCAGCGATGACGGGGCATTGATCTTCCAGACACCGGAGGGACCTGTCCAGAACAAGTGCCTGCCGGCAGAGCAGCAAACCTTTAGGACATATACAATCAGCCCATGAAACACTGTGGTGCAAAACGGATAGTGGACAGTGGGGCGGAGGTTATCACGCGTGTTGGTGCTTCTGGAAATACCGGGCCTCGAATTCGACCGGGCTGATATACCCCAAGGCCTCATGCCGTCGCCGGCCATTATAGAACCACTCGATGTATTTGAATAGATCCTATTTTGTGGCGGGTCCGACAATCACCACCTCAAATGAATCCGGCTCAAAGCTTCTGCGGCGGCCCTGTGCCGGCGCTTCTCCCGGAGCCGGCGTTTTGGGTTTCGCAGTGGTCAGGTAGATCCGGTGAGTCGCCGGATCCAGGGCCATGGTACGCGCCATTGGCGCTGTCGTTGCGGTTTCGACAACCTTGAACTGTCCCGGCGTCTCTTCCTTGACGATGGTTAAGGTCCCATCCTGTCCATTGGAACTGAATGCAAGGCCTGTCCCGGGGTCAAATGCCGCGGCGTCTGGGCCTTTGCCGATATCCGGCGTGGCGATAACCTTGCCGGTTGTGTAATCCGTGATTGCCATCTTACCATTGGAGCAGACAGAAAAGAGCCGCTGGTTCTTGCGGTCGATGGCCAGTCCGCTGGGTTCCTCGCCGGGGGCTAATGGCCAGCGGTTTGTCACGGCCAGTTTTTGGGCGTCTATCACGGCGATTTCACTGGTGTCCTCGATATTGACAAAAACCCGGCCCTTTTCATCCGAAGCCGCAAATTCCGGCTTGCCGCCCAACAGGACGGTACCGATGACGGTGTCATTAACGGCATTGATCACCGTACTGTCTTTGCTTGCTCCATTGAAGGTGAAGATGCGTTTTGTCGCCGGGTCAAACAAAATGGCGTCGGGCCTTTCGCCGACCTTTATGCGGCGGGTCTCTTTCAGCGTACTGGGATCAAATACGGTTACCCAATTATCGCCGCCGTTGCTGATGTATCCTTTATGGAGTCCATACGC
>PMBP01000217.1 GCA_003152975.1 Phycisphaerales bacterium
CCCCAAGGCGAGTGAATCCTGCACGATCCCCCATCCACCTTGATCCGATCCTTCGGATTCGGATCTCGGTGGCTGCCACCCTTGAAACGGAGTCTGCCGGGGAAAACGCCGGGACGGGGTAAATTTATTCGCTTGCAAGGGTGTGGGGCGGGGATATAATATGGATTGGGATATCCCGGCCGGGATGAAGGTCTCGGGACGGGAGTCCAGACGGGTCGCAGAACGAACAGATTGTCCAAACAGGAAGATCACTATGGCGGGCAAATTTTATACGCTGGACGAAGTCATCTCCAAGCTGAGCAAAAGCGAGGGGGAAATCAAGGAACTCGTTCGCGAGGGTCGGTTGCGAGAATTCCGCGACGGGGCCAAGCTGTTCTTCAAGGTTGACGAGGTGGACAAGCTGACCGAAGAGTTCGGCAAGGTGGATCTGTCGGCGGCGACCGAGGTCTCCAAGGCGGACGCGGCGGCCAGTTCGGAGATCGCGCTTCTGCTGGACGAGAGCGGCGAGATCGGCCTGGACAAGGGCAAAGGCAAGGACAAAGACGGCAGCATCGGTCTGAATCTTTCAGATGACGATCTGAGTCTGGACAAGCTCGGCGAGATCGCCAAGGCCGACACCAAGGTCGGCATTTCGGGGATCAACATCCTGGCCGAGACCGATGAGGGCTACAAGCTGGCCGAGGACACCAAGGGGGACACCGTGGCGGAGGAAGAGCCGTCCAAGGTGTCGGGCAGTCTGGACGACGATATCAATATGGAAAGCGTCGGCAGCGGATCGGGTCTTCTGGATCTGTCGCTGCAGGCGGACGATACCTCGCTGGGTGCGGTTCTGGACGACATTTTGCCCAGTTCCAAAGAGAGCGAGGCGGCGGCCGAGGGTGGCGAGGAATCGGCTCAGGCCGACCGGATTTTCGAGAAGTCGTCCGAGGATGAATCACGGCGTCCGTCGGCTGAGCCGGTCACCATGGCGGTTTCCACCGTGCCGGTGGGGCCGGTGGGGACGATGATGCAGTATGCCGCCGAACCGATCCCGACGGGGGCGGACACTGTCTGTTCGATCGTGTTGTTTATCCCGCTGGGGGCGATGATCGTTATTGGGATGATCATGCTTGCGGCGTTTCGGGGGATCGTGCCGGGCCTGCTTAAGACGGCCGGGACGACGGCGTTCATGGAGCTTCCGCTGGCGTGGGTTGTGGCGATCGTCCTGACGGTCGTGATGCTGCTGATGGTGGCCGTCGCCGGGATGTCGGGCAGGCCGAAGACGGACAAGAAGGCCGTTGTGCCCGTTAGCGCAGCGCCGGCCGCCAAGAAGAAAAAAGGTAAATAGGATTTCCCCTTCCCGAATCCCTGTTTTTGAGTCCCGGGCTCTCTTTCCTTACTTAGGGACCGATAATAATGGGATTTTTGCGGATGGTCGGCGACCTTTTCGGCGGGGTTCCGTGCGGAAGGGGAATCATTCTTTTATGGGTTTTGCAGCGGATTACCGATATAGGATTGTTTTGGACGAGAGTCCTGCGAAGGAATATGCAAACCAGCGACGAGGGATTTTCAGGAAAGGGATTGCCATGAGGCACATAAGGGATTTGATGATTGCGGTAGCGGTGGTGGGAGTGGTGATGGTCAGCGGGTGTATTTCGGAGGAGCAGTATAACGACATTAAGGCCCAGAACCGAATCCAGCAGGGGCGGGTCAGCGACCTGGAGAGCGAGCTGAACAGCGCCAATTTGATGCTGGCCCAACTCCAGAAACAATTGGACGCGTTGAAGAGTTCAAGCGGGGCCGGAATGGGCGCCAAGGACGCCGAGATCGCGGCGCTGGAGAAGGACATCGCCGAGAAGAAGGCCCTGATCGAAAAACTCCAGCAGCAGTTGCTCAAGACCGGGACCAAGCTGCCGAACGACCTGAGTCTGAAGCTCAAGGAATTCGCGGCGGCCAATCCGGATGTCACTTACGATGAAGAGTCGGGGATGCTCAAGTTCAAGAGCGACCTGTTGTTCAAGTCGGGCAGCGCGGAGGTCGAGCCGAAGGCGGCCGAGCAGATCACCCGGTTCTGCGCGATTATGAACGGGGCGGAAGGCAAGGGCTTCGATGTGGTCGTCGCCGGGCATACGGATGACCAGCCGATCAAGTTCGCGGCGTCCAAGCACCCGACGAACTGGCACCTATCGGCTCACCGGGCGATCGGTGTGCTGGATGTCATGGTCAAGGCGGGCGTGGACAACAAACGGGTCAGCGTCCGCGGATTCGGCGAGTTTCGGCCGTTTGAACCGAACCAGCCGGACGGCAAGGGCAATCCGGCCAACCGGCGGGTGGAACTGTATATCGTGCCTTCGGGTGTGTAAGCCCCCGAGGGAAAGAATACAACACTGCACTGCCGAGCNNTTCGGCAGTGTTGTTATGGCGACGAGCGAATCAAGGCAGAGGACGACGATGGCGGAACGAACACTGATCATCATCAAGCCGGACGGGATCCAACGGCGGCTGGCGGGCGAGGTGATTTCGCGGTTCGAGCGCAAGGGCCTCAAGCTGGTGGGGGCCAAGCTGATGCAGATCAGCCGGGAGCAGGCCGAACGGCATTATGCGGTGCACAAGGGCAAGCCGTTTTTCCCGCGGACGGTGGAGTACTTGTCGTCGGGGCCGGTGCTGGCGATGGTGTGGGAGGGCGACGGAGTGATCGCGATGAGCCGGGAGATGATGGGCTCGACCTTCGGGGCGCAGGCCAAACCGGGCACGATCCGCGGGGACTTCAGTTGTTCGCCGGAGGGGATCAACCTGATTCACGGCTCGGATTCGCCACCGTCGGCCGAGTACGAGATTGGGCTGTACTTTTCGCCCGAGGAGATGGTAAGCTACTCGTTCGCCGACGAGCGATGGGTCACGGGCAAAAAAAGCTGACACTCCCGATTTGGAATAGCGTGAGGACAGGTCGGGCGTGGTTCGGCTGGGCCGGATGGACATCAGGATGGAGATGGAAGGCAACCGATTTTTGCGGCGGCTGGACCGCTGGATGGCGTGGGGGCTGCTGGCCGCCTTGTTTGTGTATGCCTGGTTCCGGATCGGGCCGGACCTGATTTATTTCACCTTCGGGACCTATTCTCGCTATCCACAGCATGAGCCGGGCTGGGCCTTTTTCGCCAAGACGGTATCGTTGTCGGGCGGGCTGGTCCTGTATGTCGGGGGGATATTGTCGCAGTTGTTTGTGGTGCCGTGGCTGGGGGCGGGGGCGATGGCGTTTACGACGGGTCTTGTGTATGCGGCCGTGCGGGGATTGCCGCTGCATTGGGGGGGGCTTCGCCGTTGGGCCGGCTGGGCACCGGTCATCCTGTTGATGATGATCTGGCAGCAGTATGACCATCCGATGAACCTGGCCGTGGGATTGGCGATGAACCTAGGGATGGCGGCGCTGTTGCTTCAGTTTCGTTGGCCCGTCCGGCCGATCCGAATGGCGGCCTTCGTTGCGGCGATGGGCCTGTTGACCTGGTGGACGGCGGCCATCAGCGCCATATTCGCCCTTGTGATGGTACTCGATGCCGTCCTGGCCCGCAGGCGAATTCTCGAAGGGATTTTCCTGGTTTTGTCGGCGGCGGGATTGATGTGGGGTCTTGGGGTATGGGTGTTTTGCCAGGAGCCGATGGATGTGTGGCTGCGGCTGACGCCGTTTCATCCGGCCGCACAGGGAGAGCTGACCGAATTTTCGAGACGCCTGGCGACAGCCGCGTTCTTTTTTGCGCCGATGGCCTTCGGGTTGTCGGAACTTGCCTATTGGATCTGGAATAGAATAAAGCCGAAAGCCGCCCTGAAAAGCCGGGGCCAAGCGATTCGGTCGTCGGGGTGGCGGCGAATTGCGGTATCGGTGGCCTGGAGAATCGGCTTTGTGGCGGCGGCCGGATGGGGTTTGCGGTATTCCCATCAAGTCAACGATATTTCAGATATGAATCCACTCGTTCTTCGTGCGGGCCAGGCGGTGCGAATGGAGGATTGGCAGCGGGCGGTGGATGCGGCGATGGAATTGAAACGGAGGGGAATTTTTTTTCAGTCCGTCAATCATGACGCCGATCGGGCCCTGGCGCAGATGGGCCAGTTGGGCGACCGTATGTTTGAATTCCCGCAGGATCTCTCGGCGCTGTTGTATTACAACATTCAGGACGAAGGGAGCGTCGTCTGGTTCGATAAGTACGGGGGCCTGATGTTCGACCTGGGCTATATGAACTCCGCCGAGCACATGACTACCGAGATTCTGGAGCTGGAAGGTCCGATGCCGCATGTGCTGGATCGGCTGGCGTGGATCGCCCGGATCAAACGGCAGGACGCCGCGGCACGGGTGTTCGAGACGGTCTTGTCGCGGCAGATCGCCCATCGATTGGCGCAGGCCTTGCGGCCGGGGGCGGACGGGACCCTGGACATCCCCGACCAGCGGCTTGATCAACTGACGCAGTGCATGCCGACCCAGGACCGTGAGATCCGCGATACGGCGCCGGACGAGCTGATGCTCACCCTGTTGGCCAACCAGCCGAAGAACCGGATGGCCTTCGACTACCTGATGGCCTATTACCTGCTGACCTTCCAGCAGGACAAAGTGGTAAGCCAGTTTTACCGTCTTAAGGAGCTGGGATTCCAGCGGATTCCCCGGCATTATGCCGAGGCGGCCTTGATCGCCCGGGATAAGACCCGCGGACAGATTGATATGCAGGGCTGGCAGATCGATCCGGAGATCGAAAAGCAATATCGGGCCATCACCGGGCGGGCCAAAGAATCCCGCATGGATCGCAGGAAGATGGCCGAAGCATTGGCTCCCGAATTCGGCAACAGTTATTTCTTTTACAGCATGTTCCACGCGTCTGGGGTGGGGCGATGAAGCGATGGATCCTTCTTGCCGTCGTGATCCTGTTGATGGCCGCGGGCTGGGCTTTTTGGCGAACGGTCTTCGACTCCACCTCTCCGCCGGCCGAGTTCGCGCTGGCGGAACAGGCGGTTCGGATCCAGCCGGATTATGTGGAGGTCACGATTCCGCCGAATATCGCGCCGCTGAATTTCCGGATCCTCGAAGAGGGAACGCGATATTTGGCCGTGCTGACCGGCGGACACAATATGGAAATCCGAGTGGCCAGTTTTGACGGCCAGATCCGGATGCCGTCGAAGGCCTGGAAACGGATGCTGGCGGCGACGGCGGGGGGCGATTTGTGCGTGCAGATTTTTGTGCGGACGAAAATCGGGTGGCAGCAGTATCGGACTTTTATGATCCCCGTGGCAACCGAGTCGATCGATCGGTATGTGACCTATCGATTGTTGCGGCCGCAATTCAACAAGTTCAACGATGTCGGGATCTACCAACGGGATCTGGAGTCGTTTTCGCAGCGTGAGATCATCCACGGCCGGTCGTTTCGGGACGGGTGCGTCAATTGCCATCAGCTTGACCCTCACCGGCCGGGAACGATGCTGCTGGGCATTCGGTCGGCGGCGTTCGGCAGCGGGACTTTGCTGATCCAGGACGGCAAGGCCGAGAAGATCGGCGTGACTTTCGGGCACACCTCGTGGCATCCATCGGGGACGCTGGCGGCGTTTTCGGCGTTTGATGTCCGCATGATGTTCCACACGGCCCGAACGGAAATACGCGATGTTGTGGAGTTTGATTCACTTGTTGCCTATTTCGACCTTGACCATCGCCGGACTTTCAAGACGCCGGTGACGGCGGACAAAGGTCGGCTCGAAACGCAGCCGTCATGGTCTCCGGACGGCAAGTACCTGTACTTCGCCAGCGCGCCGAAACTGTGGACGGACATGGGGCGCTTCCCGCCGGATCAGTATGCCGACCTGAAATATGACATCCAGCGCGTCGCGTATGACATGGACACGAATACCTGGGGTTCCATCGAGACGGTGGTCGCGGCCAAGGACACGGGCCTCAGTTGCCTGGCTCCGCGGGTGTCGCCGGATGGGCGATTCTTGTTGTTTACGATGTGCGACTACGGTTGTTTCGCGATTTACCAGCCGTCCAGCGATTTGTATATGCTGAACCTGCAGACGGGCCAGCGGCACAAGCTGGCGTGCAACAGCGAATGGGTGGACTCGTGGCATTCGTGGTCGTCCAACAGCCGCTGGATCGTGTTCAGTTCCAAGCGGCCGACGGGCCAGTTCACCCGGCTGTACATCAGCCGGATCGACGACGAGGGCCAGGCGAGCAAACCGTTTCTTCTGCCGCAGGAGGATCCGGAATTCTACGACTCGTTCCTGTACGCGTACAATGTACCCGAAATGGCTACCTGGTGGATCGACATTGGAAAGAAGCAGATGCTCGACGCGATCCGATCGCCGGCGACGATCAAGGTCGACGCCGTGACCACGGCGACTCCGAAAAAGCAGGACGGCGATCCGTATCGCAAACCCTCCGTTCCGGTTCGATGACCCGATGCCTTCACGATCCGACAAACTGAATAATGGAAACCGATGGCCTTGGGTCCTTGCGGCCGGGTTCTGGGGCGCGTATGCGGCCTGCCTGATCCTGTGGGTCCAGCCCGAGTTGCTGTACACGGCCTTCGGACGATTGCTGCCGTATCCGGATTTTGAGCTGACCGTGAATTTTGCGTTCCAGTCGCTGAATCATCCGGGGGGCGTGGCGGAAACTCTGTGCGGTCTTTTGTCGCAGGGATTGGCCGTGCCGTGGATGGCGGCGGCGGTCATCACGGCCGTTGCATTTATCGTTTCGGCGGGAATGGGGCAACTTCTTGGCGCAGCAAGTCAGTCGGCCCGAGCCATCGGGGAGTATGTGCCGGCGCTGATGATCCTGATGGCCTATGCGCGATTCAGCCATCCGATGACGAGCTGCCTTTCGTTGGCGATAAGCTTGTGGGCGGTAGCGCTGGTTCGGCGGCTGCGGTTTCGACGGGCCGGTCTCGATTGGGCGCTGTTTGCGTTGGGCTCGGCGGCCGTGTATTGGATTGCGGGGGGCGGGGTGTGGATATTCGGCGTGTTGTGCGCGATGGACAGCGTGCGGCACAAGGCGATTGTCACCGGCCTGATGCGGCTTGGATTGACGGCCGGGATTGCGATGGGATTGGGGATGGGCCTTGGAGATTGGCCGGCGGCCAAGGCGTTGCTGTACCCGATGCCATTCGGGCCGGGGTGGGGATTGAATTTTCGGAATGTGCCGCTCATCGCGATCCAGATCGTGTGGCTGTGGCCGATCGTTATGGGCCTGATGGACCTCCTGGCGGACATCGCCATATCAAGGAATAATAAATCTAAATTAACCCATTCCGCTCCCGTCCTCCAATCCTGGAAACGAGCCCTTGTGCCGGGGTTGCTGCTGGGGGCGGCCGTTCCATTGTCGGTACTGGCGTCGTACGATCCGGTGTCGGCACGACAGTTGCGGATCATTTATTTGGGCCATCAGCAGCGATGGACGAAGTTACTGGACTGCGCCGGGGATCTGCCGCCGAACGCGTACAACCTTTATCTCAACCACGAGATCGACCGGGCGCTGGCGCATACCGATCAGATGGGGGAGCGATTGTTCGCCTATCCGCAGTCGCCGCAGGGCCTGCTGCTGTCGGCCCCGGCCGCGGCGGGGGATCCGGAGCCGACCTACAATATCGACCTGCTGATTGAGCTGGGATGCGTGAACCTGGCCGAACACGCGGCGATGGAACTGCTGGAGGTCAAAGGCAATCTGCCGTTTGTGCTGGAGTGGCTGGCGACAATTTACACGGTCAAAGGATCGCCGGAAACGGCGGCGGTGTTTTTGAACCGGCTTGCGGCGATTCCCGCCTATCGACGACAGGCCCGGCGGCTCCTGGCGCAGTTTGTCAATGATCCCGAGATGAACCATGACGGCGAGATTCTCCGGCTGCGGGCCAACAATCCGCAAAAGGACCTGGTGGCCTTCGACCTGGGGCCGGAGCAATTGTTTGACTATCTGCTGGACCGCAACCCATCCAATCGAATGGCGTGGGACTATCGCATGGCGGTTTACCTGTTGACCCAGCAGGTGGACAAAGTGGCGGCGCACCTGAAAGAGCTGGAGGCGTTCGGGGCGACTTCGCTGCCGAGGCATTACGCCGAGGCCCTGGCGATCTATCGCGCCCGCGGGGGACAAACGGTTCCTCTGGGCAAGCTGGAATTGCCGCGGGAGATCGAGGAACGGGCGAAGCGTTTTCTGACGGCGTATACTCCGCTCAAGGGCGACCCGAAGCTGGCGATGAAGACTTTGGCGAAAGATTATGGCGACAGTTATTTTTACTATTACACCTTCGGCGTGTCGGGGGTGAAGGAATGAAACCAACGATTGGAATGACGGTGTGGATCGTGTTGGGTTTGGCAGTCTCCGCTGTCCGGGCCGCGGAGCAACGGCCGGGGCCGGAATTGCCGCGGATCCGGCCGGATTATGCGCAGGCAACAATCCCGCCGAATATTGCGCCGATGAATTTTCAGATCCTGGAGCCGGGTACGAAATTCCGGGTCGCGTTCCGGGGTCCCAAGGGAAATCCGTTTGAAGTGTCCAGCACCGATGGGGATATCCGGATTTCGCCGAAGAAATGGAAGGCGATGCTGGAGGCCAACGCCGGGGGCGAGCTTTGGATCGATATCTCGGCCGAGAGGCCGTCGGGCCGCAAGGACTTCGCGAGGATCGTCAACCCCATCGCGGCCGAACCGATCGACCCCTGGCTGGGGTACCGCTTTATCAAGCCGCTACACAACTTCTGGAAGGATGTGGCGGTTTATCAGCGGGACCTGACGAATTTTACCGTGTCGCCGATTCTTCGCGGCGAACGGTTCGAAAACGGCTGCGTGAATTGTCACAGTTTTGCCAACAACAATCCGGCGACGATGACGATCGGGATTCGCAGCCAGACCTATGACAGTTCCACGCTGCTGGTCCAGGACGGATCGGTCAACAAGATCGCGTCCAAGTGGGGCTACACGGCGATTCATCCGTCGGGCAAGATGGCGGCTTATTCGATCAACAAGGTGAACGCATTCTTTCATAACGCGGGGCTGGAAGTGCGGGATGTGGTCGATCTGGATTCGGCGATCCTTTATTACGATTTCGACAAACGGGTCGTAAAATCCACGCCGGACCTGAAGGATATCCAGCGGCTGGAGACCTATCCGGCCTGGACGCCGGACGGGAAGTGGCTGTATTTTTGCAGCGCGGCGATCCCCTGGACGGATCGGGTGACGGTGCCGCCGAAGAATTTCGACCAGGTCCGCTACGACCTGCGGCGGATTTCGTACGACATCGAGAAGGACCAGTGGGGCAAGGCCGAGACGGCACTGTCGTCGGAGGCGACGGGCAAAAGTATTCTATTGCCGCGGGTTTCGCCGGACGGGCGATTACTGGTATTTTGTATGTGCAAATACGGGTGTTTTCTGATCTATCAGCCCAGCAGCGATCTGTTCGTAATGGACCTGCAGACGGGCCAGTATCGGCCGATGGAATGCAACAGCGCGTTTTCGGAATCGTGGCACAGCTTTTCTAGCAACGGACGCTGGCTGGCGTTCAGCAGCAAGCGACAAGGGGGGCTGTTTACGCGGACTTATTTTGCGTACATGGAACCGGATGGGAAGGCCCGCAAGCCGTTCGTCCTGCCGCAGGAAGACCCGGATTATTACGAGAAGACCCTCCAGTGTTTCAGCGTGCCGGAGCTGTTGACCGGGCCGGTGACGATTCCCGAAAAGGAACTGGCTGCCGCGGTCGTCGGAACCGACGCCATCAAGACCCCGTTGCCGATCACGACGGCCACGCCGAAGGCGGGATCACCCCCGCCGGGGAAAAAACCGGTGGAGCGAGAATAAGGGCGATTCCCGATCCGAACCGAAAAACAGCGGTGGAAATTATCCACCTTTGTTTAAGGCGACATCCCAGTATGTGCGGACTTGCGTTCTCAGCGATCCCGATTCATCGATGTAGTAATAGGTCCATTCAATTCTGCTGAAATTAAATGCGACTTCTTCCATGAAGACAAATCCATTCCCCCGATAGACCATCTTTGGGGTGACACCCGTGACAATCACATCGGTCAATTTGATCTCGTAGTATCTCTGTGGCTTGACAGCATCGGGCATCATGCATTGAATCAAGAGTTCAGGGTAGGGTTTTCCCGTACCGCAGGCCAAGGCCAGCTTCGGGCTGGACAGATCCAGTTCTTTGACCACGGTCAGATCGGAAAAGTTGACTCTTCCGGCCGTTCCGCCGCCTCCGCCGCCAACGATAACGGTATTCTTCTCCCCGTAGCTGATGCCGAAGATGTCGATCCAGTCTTTGTGGGCGGCGTCAGTGGATTCGCCCAACACGCCCTGGATCTGCAGATAGGCCTTGCCGCGGGGGCGGGCCAGGATCTCCGGGGGCACGACGACCGAGGCGGTGTTGGCGTAGATCTCATTGAGGGTATGCATGGTCCCGGCGGGCGGGGCGGTCGGATCCAGGGGGCCGGCCGGGGAATATAACGCGACGGCGAGAACCGCAACGGCTCCAAGAACGAAAACCACGGCTGATTTGGCGATGCCTCTGGTACTCATAATCCACCTCCCAATCAACGATTTCATGGAAAAACAGGATCTCGATATCGACCCGATTTCAACACTATTATAGGACAATGGCTGGGAAGAGTCAAGAATATATCGATATTCAGAATTCAGGCCATTCGGCAACGAACGGGCCAAGCGGGGGAAAATTTGCTTGTCAGATATGCCCGGGCACAGAATAATAGGGGCTCAAGGGAAATCTTCAATGAACAGGTCATGTTGGGAGGTAATGAACGATGGACAAATTGTACGAAAAGGCCGAAACGGGATGCTGTCCGCGGTTTGATCCGCAACCGTGGGAGGAAAAAGAACATATCTGGAAGGATAAGCTCTTCGTCAAGGACCGGGTCCGGAGTTTCTTTCACATCCCGCTGAACTTCGGCCGGGTGATGACCCGCAACATGACGATGATCCAGGAGGCCGGGGCGCTGGCTGATACGCCGATCCTGCTGTGCGACGAGAACTCGCTGTGGGGGTCGGATATTTATATCGCCGTCTCCAAGACCGTTCCGAAGGCCCACATGGAGTTGATCTCCGGGACCTTCATGACCAAGGCCTTCGAGGGGCCGTACCGCAACATTCCCAAGTGGATCAAGGAGATCAAGCGATTCATCCAGACCAAGGGCCGACAGATCAAGAAGATGTATATGTTCTACACCACCTGCCCCAAGTGCGCCAAATTCTACGGGAAGAATTATGTCGTGCTGGTGGCGGAAGTGTAGAATCCCCTGAGCGTGAAGTCCAAATCCATCCATCAGCAGATTGAACGGTTGCGGGCCGAGATCCGGCGGCACGACGGGTTGTACTATGTCCACAACCGGCCCGAGATCGGCGACGGCGAATATGACCGGCTGTTCGCCGAGCTTCGCAGCTTGGAGGCCGAACATCCGGATCTGGTTACGCCGGATTCGCCGACGCAGCGGGTCTCCGAACGGCCGCTGGAGGCGTTCGCGTCGGTGACGCACGCGGTGCCGATGCTGAGCATCGATAATACCTACAATGACGACGAGCTGCGGGCCTTCGACGATCGGGTGGCCAAAGGGCTGGGACATCGCGAGTACGGCTTCGTGGTCGAGCTGAAGATCGACGGGCTGGCGATGAGTCTACGGTACGAGCAAGGGCGGCTGGTTCGTGCGGCCACGCGCGGCGACGGCAGCGCCGGCGACGATGTTACGGCCAATGTCCGGACGATCCGCGCAGTGCCGTTGCAGCTTGTCGGGGCGAAAATTCCGGAGACGCTGGAGGTCCGCGGCGAGGTGTATATGCCGCGGCCGGAATTCGAGGAACTCAATCGCCTTCGAGAGGAAGCGGGCGAGGCGGAATTTGCCAATCCGCGGAATGCCGCGGCCGGATCGCTGAAGCTGCTCGACGCCCGGATCACGGCGACGCGGGGGCTGGCCTTTTTTGCTTATCTGATCGGCGAGAGCAGTGCGCCGATCGCCGAAGGGCATTGGGACGGCCTGCAACGGCTGAAGGAATTCGGCCTGCCGATCAATCCGCATATCGAGAGGGCCGCCAACATCGACAAGGTCATCGCGATTTGTACCTCGTGGCATCGCAAGAAGGATTCGCTGGACTATCCGATCGACGGGATGGTCATCAAGCTGGACCGGTACGACCAACAGCAGCAACTCGGCACGACGGGGCGGGCGCCGCGGTGGTGCATCGCGTTTAAGTTTCCGGCCGAACAGGCCGAGACAATTGTCGAGTCGATCGAGGTGCAGGTGGGAAAGACGGGGACGCTGACGCCGGTGGCGAATCTGCGGCCGGTGCCGCTGGCGGGCACGACCGTCAAACGGGCCACGCTGCACAATTTTGAGCAACTGCAGCGGCTCGATGTGCGGATCGGCGATACGGTGGTGATCGAGAAGGCCGGCGAGATTATTCCGCAGGTGGTCCGCGTGGTCGAGAAGGGGCGGTCGCTGTTTTCCACCAAGCCATTTGAACTGCCGACGGCGTGCCCGGAATGTGGCGGGCCGGTTCGCAAAGACGATGAGGGCGTGTATCTTCGCTGCATCAATCCGGATTGCCCGGCCCAGTTACTCGAACGGCTCAAGTATTTTGTCGGGCGAGGGCAGATGGATATCGATTATCTCGGGCCTGCCCTACTGGAGCAGTTGATCAAAAAGGGGATGGTGCGAACGATTGCGGACCTCTACAAATTGACATTCGCACAGGTCGCTCAGTTGGAGCGGATGGGCGACAAGAGCGCGGCCAATGTGATCGGGGCCATCGCTGACAGCAAGCGGCGACCGCTGTGGCGGCTGATCGCGGGGCTGGGGATTCGGCATGTCGGGGGGCAGTCGGCGGAGATTCTGGCCAACCGGTTCGGCACGCTGGAGGCGGTGATGGGGGTCGATCTGGAGACGCTGGGTTCGACGGATCAGATCGGGCCGGTGATCGCACAAAGCATTTACGATTATTTCCGCGACGAGAAAAAACTCAGCATTCTACAAGAGCTGCGGGACGGGGGCGTTCGGCCGGAACCTGTCCAGCGCATACAGGGCGAGCAACTGNNATCGCTGAAGCACTTCGATCGCGACCAGATCGAGCGGACGATCAAGGACCTCGGTGGCAAGACGGCGTCGAGCGTCAGCAAGAAGACCAGCTTCGTGCTGGCGGGGGAGAAGGCCGGAAGCAAGCTGGATAAGGCACGGGAACTGGGGGTGACGGTCATCGATGAGCCGGAGTTTCTGCGGATGATCGGCCGGGCGGAGGGGTCGCGGTGAGGGGCGAAGAACGATTCATGCAAACGGCGCTTCGGCTGGCCCGCAAGGGGCTGGGGCGTGTCGAGCCCAATCCCGCCGTGGGCTGTGTGATTGTGCGCGAGAGGCGGATCATCGGGCGGGGTTACCATCGCCGGTTCGGCGGGCCGCACGCGGAGATCGAGGCCTTGCGGGATTGCGCCGCGAAAGGTCATGATCCGGCGGGGGCGACGATGTTTGTCACGCTGGAGCCGTGCTGTCACCAGGGCAAGACGGGCCCCTGCACTGCGGCGATCATCGCCGCCGGGATCGAGAGGGTGGTGGCCGCGGTCGGGGATCCGGCCGAGTATGTCGCGGGCAAAGGATTCGCCCGGCTACGGAAGGCCGGAATTGCCGTCGATGTCGGCGTCTGCGGCGCAGATGCGACGCTGCTCAACGCGCCATTTTTCAAATTCGCCAAGACCGGCCTGCCGTGGGTGATCCTCAAGTGGGCACAGAGCCGCGACGGATACCTCGCCCGGAAGAAAACAGACAAACCAAGGTGGATTTCCAACGCGAAGAGCCGCCGCGATGTTCACCGGTTGCGCCGCCGATGCCAGGCGATTCTGGTCGGCGTCAATACCGTGATCGAAGATGATCCGCTGCTGACGCCGCGGCCGTCGATGGCCAAGCAGCCGCTTCGAGTGGTAGTCGATAGTAACCTGTGGATTCCAGTGAAGAGCCGTGTGTTGGATGCGCGGAAATTTCCGACGCTGATCGTAACCACGCGACGGGGTCTGTGGAATCGCGCGGCTGCTCGAGTGATTCGCGAGCAGGGTTCAGAAATCGTGGCGATTCCGGCCCGGCAAGGACGATGCGATCTTCGGGCATTGCTGGCCGAACTGGGCAAGCGGAACATTCAGCAGTTGCTTGTCGAGGGGGGGCCGACGATCCTGGATAGCTTTGTCCGGGAAAAGCTGGCCGACGCCGTTTGTGCGNNTAGAATCCGTGCGGGCGCTGGCCGATCCGGCCCGATTGCAGGAACCGCAGGTCCGCCATTTCAATGGCGATGCATGCATCGAGGGACTCCTTCGGCCGACGGAAGATTGACCCTGTAGTCTGGAGGACTCTGTGAAGAAGATCGAAGTGTTCGGTTTGCAGACTATCCCGGAAATCAAGCCGGGCGACGCGTTGCCGAAGATTGTCCTCGATTGCGCCACACAGGAGGGGTGCGGCCTGAAGGAAAAGGACATCGTCGTGCTGACCAGCAAGATTCTGTCCAAGTCGATGGGCCTGATGGTCAAGCTCGAAGAAGTTCGGCCGAGCGAGAAGGCCGTGGCCCTGGGCAAGCAGATCGGCAAGGATCCGCGGATCATCCAGTTGATCTGGAATCTCGGGCACGAGATCATCGCCGCGATCCCCGTCAGCGGGATGGTCGTGGATTCGATCCTCGGCGATTGCACCCGGCGGCAGGAGGCGGGGGTGCTGTGCGACAAGGAAGGCGCCATGTGCGTGACGCGGGACCCGGCGGGACGGATCTTCACGCAGGAATCGGGCATCGACGGCAGCAACCACCCCAAGGGCATCGTGAGTATTCCGCCGCCCGATCCGGACGAGGCGGCCGAGGCCGTCCGCGAGGAAATCCGGAATTTGACGGGCGTTAATGTCGCGGTCATCATCGCCGACACCGAACTGATCGGCATGGGGACGCTGGATGTGGCCATCGGCAGCTCCGGGATCAACCCGCGGCCGAATTACTTTGGCCACACGGACAGTTTCGGCAAGCCGAAGTTCGGCGGCATGGACATCGTCGCGCACGAACTGACCTGCGCATCGGCGCTGCTGTTCGGACAGTTGACGGCCGCGATCCCGGCGGTGATCGTCCGCGGCTACGAGTGTGCGTTCGACGAAAAAGCCACCATCGCCAATACGCTTTGGGGATCGGCGGGAACGGGTCAATGGCGGCAATTGCTCAAGGACACGCTGCGGGCCACGGCCTGCGTCAAGCCGCTGCCGACCCGGCTGGCACTGAAACTGCTGAGTTGGTTTGTGTAGGAATCACGCGGGCGGTTCGCGAACCGCCCTTACCGATATTGAGTAATCATTCACCAATCAATCGTTTTCGTTGAGGACTTTCTTGCTGCGCAGGATATGGTGATAGTGCTGCGCGAAGCGGTGGGCCTCGTCGCGGACATATTGCAGCAGCCGGCGCACCGGCGAATTGGAAGCCAGCCGGATCGGCTCGGCGCTGCCCTGCCGGAAAATCAGCTCTTCTTTCTTGGCGATCGAGGCCAGAATCGGTGGGTGGGCCTTTAATTCCCGAAAGGCATCCTCGGCAGCGTGCAGTTGGCCAATTCCGCCGTCGATGAGGACCATGTCCGGCCACAACTCCTCGCCCTGCACAGCGCGGCTGTATCGGCGGGAAACGATTTCCCGCAGGCAGGCGTAGTCGTCGATGCCGGAGACGGTCTTGATGCGGAACCGGCGGTAGCCGCTCTTGAAGGGCCGGCCGTCGATGAACTGCACCATCGAGCCAACGGTCTCGCTGCCGCCGATGTGGGCGATGTCGAAGCCCTCGATGACGCGGATGGGCTGGTCTGAATCGAAGAGCCGCTGGAGCTGTTCGACGGCCTCGGTCGGATCGCCGGCGAAGACCTCCGGCTGGACATTGCCCTCGACGGTCCCCCGCCGGTCGAGGGATTCGATCCAGCGGATCCGGTCGCGGCAGGTCGCGGCGGTTTCGAAGTCGAGCTTGTGCGAGGCCTCGTCCATATCGCGATGGAGCTGCCGCAGGACCGACGCGCGTTTGGACTGGAGGAACTGGACCAGGTCCCGGATGACTTTGCGGTAGTCCTCTTTGCCGATGCGGTCGCCGCAGGGAGCGGTGCATTGGTGAATGCTGTAAAGCAGGCATGGGCGGAAAAACCGCCGCTTGTCGTCGGAGGTGCGAATCTCCAGGCCACAGGTGCGAAACCGAAAGATCTTCTGGAGGACCACCATCACGGCCCGCAGGTCGTTGACGGCCGTGAACGGCCCGAAGAGGCGGCTGCGGCGATTGCGGGGATTGCGGGTGATGTACACGCCGGGAAATTCCTCCCGCGTGGTGATCTCCAGATACGGGAAGGTCTTGTCATCGACCAGGTCGGTGTTGTACGGCGGGCGGATGTCCTTGATCAGCCGGGCCTCCTGCAGGATGGCCTCGACCTCGCTGGGGGTTTGAAGGTAATCGACCGTCTGGACTTTGTCGATCATCTCGACGATCTTGGGGCCCCGCGAGGCCAGCAGGTCGCTGGAGGGCTGAAAGTAGTTGGCCACACGACTGCGAAGATTGAGGGCCTTGCCGACATACAGGACGGTGTCGTCGGCGGCCTTCATGAAGTACAGACCGGGGGTCGTGGGAAACGACTTGATCGACTCCCGAATCCTGTCCAACCGATCTGGATTATCTGAATTTTCCATGGTCCCGCAATCCCCTGTGGATCTGACGGGGATATTGTACCGAATTGGCCGGCCCGAACCAACGGGGAATTCGTTGAAGTGGGAGGTTTCCCTGCGGGGAAAAACTGGTATAATGATTCTCAAACACGACCTGAGAAACGGAAGGGAAAACAATGGGAGCGGGATTTTCAGTCGATGCCAAGGTCTATCCGGCCGGCGAAGGCGTCAAGCTGAGCATGACGGACCTGCTGGCCTATTTCCAGCGGCAGGGCGCTATGCGGGTCTCCGACCTGCACATCAAGATCGGGGCCGTTCCGGCGTACCGGATCGACGGCGACCTGGTCAAACTCAAGGGCGCCGTCATCACGGAGGAACTGGCGCGGCAATTGATCTATTCGCTGCTGACCGACGCCGATATCGCCCTCCTTGAGCGGGATTTTACCGTGGATTGTTCCTACCAGTTCGGCGACATCCATTTCCGGATGAACGCCTTCCGCGACTACGAAGGGCTGGCCATCGCCATCCGCGCGCTGGGCGCCGATGTTCCCAAGCCGCAGGACATCGGCTTTCCGAACGACTGCTGGCGGGATATCTGCCGCCGCACGCACGGACTGGTCCTGTTCACCGGCATCACCGGGGCCGGTAAGAGCACAACTATTGCATCGATTATTGAAAGAATCAACGCCGATCGTGCCTGCCGGATCATCACCATCGAAGATCCGGTTGAATACATGTTCGCCCAGAAGAACAGCCTGATCTCGCAGCGGGAGGTCGGCCGGGATGTCCGCAGTTTTGACACGGGACTTCGGTCGATGATGCGGGAGGATCCGGATGTGATTTTCGTCGGTGAGATGCGGGATTCGGAAACGGTCTCGTTGACCCTTACGGCCGCCGAGACCGGCCACCTGGTCTTCTCCACGCTGCATACCCGCGATGTGACCGGCTCGATCACCCGTATCCTAGATTTTTTCCCGTCGGGCCGACAGGATGAAGTCCGTAACCAGCTTTCGCTGGGCCTGGCCTATGTGATCAGCCAGAAGCTGATTCCTCGCAAAAACGGAAACGGTCGCCTGGTCGCCATGGAAATCCTCAACAACAATTACGCCGCGGCCAACCTGATCCGCAAGGGCAAGGTCGAACAGATCTACTCGATCATGCAGACCAAGACCAAGAACCAGCAGAACGAAAAGATGATCACCTTCGAGCGACATCTGGCCCAGTTGGTCAAGCGCGGCGAGATCGATCTGCTCGAGGCCCAGAAGTGGGCCAACGATCTGAACAGCTTCGAAGACGCCATGAAGTCCGACTCCGACATCGAATAGGGGTATCCCTGTGACGATTTCGTTTGACTGTCCCGGTTGCGGCCGCATCTGTGGATTCGCCGATCAACATGCCGGGCGGACCGCCCGCTGCACCCGGTGCCAGCAGCGGTTTGTCATTCCCGCCGTCGATGGCTGCAAGGCCGAAAAGGTCAATCTGACGCCGGACGCCGTTGTACCGGGTTTCTTTCGGGCGGCGCTGGTCCGGACCTGGACGGCCTTTTTCCATCGCGAAAGCTCCACGGCGGTCGTGTTCCTGGTGGCGTTGGTAACCTTCCGGTTTTTCCTGGCCAACATCGATCTTTCGGCCGTGATGCCGGGGTTCGCACTGATAGTCCCCATTGGTTGGATTGTCATCATCCTGACCTGGGGTTGCCAGATCGGGTACTACATGGAAACGATCGCCAACACGCTGGCGGGCTGGGATGAATACCTCCTGCCCGATGTCGGCAGCGGATTTGAATTTCTCGGCGGCGTCATCCAGTCACTGTATCTATATATTGTGGCGCTAATATTAATGGAACTACCATTTCTTATGCTGGTCAACTGGATGCAGAGCAACCAGATCGGTTCTCCGTGGATGTGGCACGCCTTAACGCTGGGGGGATTCGGCCTGTTTCCAATCGCCCTGCTGATCCTGACCGGGGGCCCGGAGATCTACTGCATCTTCCGGCCGGACTACATTGTGCTCCCTATCGTGCGGGCCGCCGGGCCGTATGCCGTGGTGGTGGGGATGTTCGTCCTGGCCGGCTGGGTTGAAATCGCCTCCGCACAATACCACGCCGTCAAAGACCAGCCCATCTCCATCGTGATCCTGCATTGGGCGGGCAATGTTCTGGCGGCCCTGCTGGGATTAGCTGCCATGCGGATGGTGGGCCTGTTCGGACGCCACTACCGCTGCAAGTTCCCCTGGTGAGGTCTGTTCCCCTTGCAGCTCAGGAGGGATTTGTCTGTGCCGTCGGGGTTACGATCGGCAGATCGACGAAAAAGGTCGCTCCCTGGCCCAGCTCGCTTTCCACCCAGATCGTTCCGGACAGCAGCGAGGTCAGTTCCCGGCTGATCGCCAGCCCCAGACCGGTGCCCTGGCCGGGACGGGTGATGGACCCATCGACCTGCCGGAACTTCTCGAAGATCGTCTGGTGATTTTCTTTGGCGATTCCCGGTCCGTTGTCGGCCAGGACGATCCGGACGGTCTTGTCGTCCAGCAGCGCCGCCGACAGCCGGATGCGTCCGGCGGCCGGGGTGAACTTGACGGCATTGCTGAACAGGTTGGACAGGATCTGCCGCAGCTTGCCCGGGTCCGTCAGCAACAGCGGAATCTCGGGATCCACCGACAACGACACCTCCTGCTCCTTTTCCATGCTGATGGGGGCGAAAAACTCCGCGATCGACTCGCACATCGTCCCGAGGGCGGTCTTTTCGACATGCAGTTCCATCTTGCCCGCCTCAGCCTTTGCCAGATCGAGCAGATCGTTGATCAGGTTGAGCAGGGCCCGGCCGCTGGCGATGATATTCTGGGCATACCGTCGCGATTTTTCCAGGTCGGCCCCGGGTTTCTCGTGCAGCAGTTGCGCAAATCCGAGGATCGCATTCAGCGGCGTGCGGACCTCGTGCGACATGTTGGCCAGGAATTCGCCCTTGAGCTTGTTGGCCCGGAATAGTTCGATATTCCGCTCCGAAAGCTCTGCAATTTTGGCGTCGAGCTGGATATTGGCGTGGCGGAGCCGGGTCTGGGATTCCTGCAGGACATCGAGCATGTGGTTGAACGCATCGGACAGCTTTTCGAATTCGTCTCCGCTCTTGAGGGCGCTCCGCAACTCGAGATTGCCGTCGGCGATGTTGTTGGCCATCGCCCGGAGCTGGCGTATCGGCCGCAGGATGGTCCGCTGGGTGATGGCGTAAAAGGCCACCATCGCCGCGGTCGCCGCCAGGAGCCCGGCCAGGATCGCCGCGATCCGGTTGATCAGGATCGTCTTGGCCCGTTCCCGGGCTTGGATCTGGACCTGGATCGCCCCGATCACCTCATTTTTCGTAAAGGGCGACGCCGAACCCTGCGCGGTGTGACAGGTCAGGCAAAAATCCCCGCTGCGGACAAGTCGGACATACCGATAGACGGCCCCGGCGCTGGGGAAATTGGTCCAGGCCGTGTCCTCGCGGTCGGCGCCGGCTCGAAGAGTTTCGATGCTCCGCCGTACCCGGGACTCCAGATTCACCGGCAGGGGCGTTTCCGGTTTGCCCAGCCGAATCCAGCCGACCATCGTCTGGTTGGGGTCCTGGATCAGCCGCATGTCCCCCAGGATCGGCAGGCCTTTGGGGTTGTTGGCCGCGACCTGGAAATGGCGTTCGAGAATCGTGGCCGAGACCGCCCGGCCGGCATCCAGCGCGATCTTTTCGGTGAGCTTGTCCATCCACAGGTAGGGAATGTACAACGCCACCGTTAAGCTGAGCAGAATCGCCAGCCCGAACTGCAGCCGGAACTTGGCCGCCAGCGAGATGGGTTTCAATCGGGCCCGATGGAGCCAGCGATTGAGCGTCTCGATCCATCGTGATGCCATCCGGCGATCCTTCCCCTGCCCGCGGCACGAAGGAATAGCCGTCGGCTATTCCGGCTGACTCTTGCCATGCGAATGTTTCTGGACCCGGAGATTGAGCTCGTCGAGCTGGGCCTGCTCGACGGTGCTGGGGGCCTCGGTCAACAGGCACTGGCCCCGCTGGGTCTTGGGAAACGCGATCACATCGCGAATGTTGTCGGTACCGGTGAGGATCATGACCAGTCGGTCCAGGCCGAAGGCGATGCCGCCGTGGGGCGGGGCGCCGTATTCCAGCGCCCGCAGGAAAAAGCCGAAGCGATCCTCGGCCTGCTGGCGGGTGATGTTCAGCAGATCGAACACCTTCGCCTGTCGGGCCGGATTGTGGATACGAACGCTTCCGCCGCCGATCTCGGAGCCGTTGACGACCAGGTCGTAGGCCTGCGAACGGATGTTGCCGGGGTCGGTTTCCAGCTTGTGCATTTCCTCCTCGATCGGCGAGGTGAACGGGTGATGCAGAGAGTCAAAGCGTTTTTCGTCCTTGTTCCACTCAAACAACGGGAAATCCACCACCCACACGAACTCGTACTGGTCCGGCCGGGTCAAACCCAGCTCCTTGCCGATCCGCACCCGAAGCGGGGCCAGGGGTTTGTTGACCTCGTTGACGGGCCCGGCCACCAGCAAAATCAAATCGCCGTCGGCGGCGCCGAATCGCTGCAGGATTTCGTCCTGCTGCTGGGGCGTGAAGAATTTCACGAGGTTGCTCTTGAGGGTGGGCTTTCCGTTTTCGGATTCCACCTTGAACCACGCCAATCCTTTGGCCCCCAGATCGACGACGAAGTCCGACAGGGTTTTTTCGATGTCGCTGCGCGAGTATTTCTTGCCGCCGCCCGGGGCGCACAGGCCCTTGACGACTCCGCCGGCCTCGACGACGCCGGCAAAGACCTTAAACGACGACTGGCGGGCGATGTAGGAGATATCCTTAAGCTTCATGTCGAACCGCAGGTCCGGCCGGTCGATGCCGTAATCGCGGACCGCTTCCTGATAGGTCATCCGCCGCACGGGCTGCGGGACCTCGACGCCGAGGATCTCCTTGAAGATCCGGCAGATGAGCTTTTCGTTGAGGGTCATCACATCCTCGCTGTTGACGAAGCTCATCTCCACATCGATCTGCGTGAACTCCGCCTGCCGGTCGGCNNGCGCCTTCCGGCGTGCTCTTGCCGAGGAACGGCGTTTCGATTTCACAAAAGCCGTTGTCGTCGTAGAAGTCGCGCACGATCTTCGTGACGCGGTGGCGGACGCGCAGGCGGTTCTGTATGCTCGGCCGGCGCAGGTCGATATACCGGTACTGCAAACGGATCTCTTCGCCGACATTGATCGCCTCGGATATCTCAAAGGGCGGGGTTTTGGCGGTGTTCTGGAGTTCGAGGATCTCGACGGCGATTTCGATTTGGCCGGTCGGGAGCTTGGGGTTGTCCATTCCCTCGCTGCGGCGACGGATCGTTCCCTGGACCGAGATGACCCATTCGCAGCGCACATCGCGGGCGGTCTTGTGCGCGTCCGGATATTTTTCCGGGTCGAACACCAGTTGCACCAGCCCTTCCCGGTCCCGCAGGTCCANNTTCCCGGTCCCGCAGGTCCACAAAGACCAGGTTGCCGTGGTCGCGGTAGGAGTGAACCCACCCGGAGACAATCACCGATTTCCCAACATCCGACGCACGGAGCTGGCCGCAATACTGTGTTCGTTTTAACATAAAGACGCCGCTTTCTTCTGGATTTGGATTCCTGATTTAGACCCTATAGAATAGCNNGTCGATAAGTCAATCGTTTGCCCGGAGGGTTTTCCAGATTCAACATGTCGGTCAAAAAGGGGGGATTGGAACCGGGACAACCGTGCAGAATATCGGCTCAATTGTTTGAAATCACGGCTGAAATCCAAATCCGCAAACGCGGAATATCATTCACCGAATTTACGATATCCGCGACTGGGAGTCGGCGATCATCTTGTCGAAAACCTTTTTTTGTTCAATCATCGCCGCAACCCGGTCCTTCGGCTCGGTCCGGGCTTCGAGAAGAACCCAGCCCTTAAAGTCGATACCGACGAAAAGATCCATCAGCTTGGCATAGGGGTACTTGCCCTCATTGAGCTCGCGGACATGGACGGTATCGCCGAAGCGCTTCGAGACCAGGTTGAAGTTGGATTCCAGGCCCGGCTCCTTGAGGTCCTCGTCGTTACAGTTCCAGCAGACGGTGACATTGGGGTGGTCGGCGAAATCCATAATCGTTTTGATGTACGGCAGCGGGGCGCACTGCCCGTGCACCTCCAGCCGGATCTGTTGCTTGAAGTCGGCGGCGTACCTGCCGACAATGTTCAAACTCTTACCGATCTGTTCGAGGGTTTTTTCCTGGGGCACATTCGGATAAAACTGGTTGGGCTTGACCTTTACGCCCGAGCCGCCGCAGTCGTAACTGAGCTTGACGAAGGCCTTGGCGTTCTCGATCGCCTTTTGCAGTTTTTCCGGCTCTGGAAAGTCGAATTGCTCGTTGGTCCCCATGCCAACGAAGATCACGGGGCTGTCCTTGAACCGCTTGCGGACTTCTTTGCGCTGCTCGGCCGACATCGACGGCTTGACCTCGTGCTTGTGCTCGACCCTCAGCTCAATACCCAGGATACCCGACTTTTCGCAGTTGGCGATCACCGTCGGAAGGTCCCAGTCCTGGCCCCACAGATAGGTGACAAACCCCAGCCGCATCTTGCAGCCCTTTTTTTCGCAGCAGACGGCCGATTCGGCGGCGCTGGGATGCCCCGCGGCGGCGGGCGTGTCCGCGGCCTGCAAACGGGACCATTCCGAAATCAGGGGAATACTGGAACACGACAGGATCGACCGCTTGAGAAACGCGCGACGGGATGACGAGTTCATGGCACCGGCCCTTTCACTGAATCGGAATCGTTGGCTACCTCACGGAGGGATCATTGTATCGCCGTGAGCGGCCAAACACAAGAGCCGGCGGAAAACCGACCGGTCAGCGCTTTGGGACTCCCTTAGCGGCCAGCGCTTTGAGTTCCTCCAAGGGTTTCTCGTACGCCCCGCGGGGCGGCGTACTGTGCTGCTTGAACAGCGAGGCGGCCATCCCCATTATCACGATGCACAAGATCCAAATCCGCATCCTACGCCTTTCCCCTATACACAAGCATGGGTTCGGACATCTATGTTCCGAACCCACGATCCCTTGCATCCATCGGGTTTCCCCTTCCGGGAAATCCAACGGCTATGATATATTGAAAATCAAAAATCGAAAATCATTTATTCTTCCTTGTCCAATCTTCCGA
>PMBP01000083.1 GCA_003152975.1 Phycisphaerales bacterium
CCTTGTCGGGAGACGGCGGCGACGAAAATTTTGGCGGCTACCCGCGGCGGTATGGATTCGCCCGATCCTATGGACGATATCTCCGGCTACCAGACTGGATGCGGCGTCCGGGCGAGGCCCTTGTTCGTACGGCCTGTTCGGGAATTCTATCCCGGATGGGGGATACCCGCCGGGCCAAGCGCCTGCGAAAACTTCGCGACATGATGGGAGTCGAAGGCGCGGCGCGAATCGTAACCCTGGATAGTATCGTAGCGCCGTCCACCAAAACTCACCTGTTACACTCGGATGTGGCGGCAGCGACATGCCCTTATCCCGCACTGCCCGAACCGGAATCAGACCGGTCCGGTCCTTCGGATCTGACGGCCGATTTGATGCGCCTGGATATCGAAAACTACCTCAGCAATGACATCCTGACCAAGGTGGACCGGATGAGCATGGCCCATTCGTTGGAGGTGCGGAATCCGTTGTTGGATTATCGGGTCGTGGACTTGGCCGCCACCATTCCGGTTTCCCTCAAGCTGCGCTCCGGGCGGACCAAGTATATCCTCCAGCGAACTTTTGAATCCTTGTTGCCGGTTTCCATCCGACAGAAAGGCAAACAAGGATTTGGGATTCCGGTCAAACACTGGATGGCGGGGGAATTGTCGGAGTTCGGGCGGGAAATCCTCCTGGACGATTGCGTTCGACGGCGGGGGATATTGAATTCGCGTACCTTGGAGACGATGATCGAGCAAACGCGCATGGGCCAATGCAACTATGGGGTGGAATTGTGGGCTTCGATCATGCTGGAATTGTGGTATCGTGCTTATATGGACTGAAATACCTTCATTGTTTCATGCATAAAAAAGTAGTCGGAATCGGTAAAGGGTAATATGCAATGTTCGGAAGTTCGAAGTCCATTTTGCCCGAGATTCCCGCCGATCAGCCGGTTCGTCGATTTTTTCGCGGCCTGTTTACCCTCGGAATGATCGCCGGGTATCCCGTTCTGGTATTGATCTGCCCCGAACCGGCGCCGCTGTCCTGGATCGGATTGTAGGCGTGCCTATATCTGGGATTGTGCCTCGTCGATCAGGATTCGGCCCTGGGGATCCTGATGGTGTACCTGCCTCTGCATTTCGAGGTCATACAAGGGGTCCGATTGGTCGTCACGGATATGTTGGTCTTGGTCCTGATCGGAGTGGTCTGGCTTCGAACGATTCTGGAAGGGAGAATCTTTCGTTTCGGATTTGGATCCGGCTGGCTCCTGCTGTGGATGACTGTCCTGCTTGTCTCCTCGGCACTCTCGCTGAATCCGACGGTTTCCGTCAATATGTGGATTCGAGTGGTCAAGGGCGTTTCCGTGTTCTTGATCTTGTGCAATCAGATCCGAACGCGCCTTCAATTGGACCGCCTGGTGTTGTGGTTGATTGTGTCGGGCCTGTTTCTGGCTTGTTATGGTCTGGCCGAATCCGTTACGCGATTTGCCCTTATTCCCTGGGATGTGGTCGGTCGATTCAATAACTGGATCCGGGTCACGACCTTCGTCTCTCAATCCAATGAAACGGCATGGTATCTGGTCCCCATTTTCTCTCTGGCCATGGCGGCCATTCGGCTTGTGGGAAACCGCTGGGGTCGATTTCTCTGGGGGGGGGGTGCCGTCGCGATCGCCGGCTGTATTCTGCTGACCTTTTCGCGGGGAGGATGGATCGGGCTTTTGGTCGTCTGGATTGCGGCCCCTCTAACAAAAAAAAGCAAGGTTGCCGTCCTGGCCGGTTTGGCCGTTCTGATGCGATTTGTCGCTCCTTTTCGAACCAACCTCATGGCCCGGAGCGTTTCCGTGGAGCGGAAGATCGTTCGCTATCTCCTGACCCCCGGTCTGGCTGCCCATCACCCCGTGTGGGGGTATGGGTTGGGAACCTACAAATCCATAGGAAACTACTATCCGGATCTAATACCTCAAGATTACAGAGGAAGGTATTCGCACAGTCTCTATATTACCCTGATTGTGGAAACGGGGATGATTTCGGCGATTCTTTTTGGAGGACTGTTGGGTACCATCGGGCTCCGTTTGCTCAGGACTCTGCGTCTGTTGAAAATACGGTCTCCCTCGGACTCGGTGATGGCTCAATCGTTGTTGGCCGCGTTTCTGGCCATTGTCATTCTTGAACTTGGGCATTCCAATCTTCCCGTTCTTATGTTTTGGGTCTTGTTGGCGATATTCCATATAGCCCCTTCCGTATGGGTTTCGAAACCCGCAGAGGAGATCGGTGGCTGAGGGCCCTGTGCCTATCCGGATCGCCTGGATTTTTCCGACGCTCGATTATGGCGGCGCCGAACGGCAATACCTTGAGCTGGCCCGAGCGATGGATAAGCGGCGTTTCGATCCGCTTTTTATCCTGCTTAACGACCGCCACCGCCTCCTTGACGAGCAATACGGCCGGATCGAAGGAGTTTCAATCCATATCGTTGGCCGCCGCAAGTCCCTGGATCCGCGGCGGCTGACCGATCTGGTCCGGCTGCTGCGACAACTGAGGCCCGACCTGGTCCATACGGTGTTACCCACAGCCAACCTGTGGGGACTTCTGGCCGCCCGTCGGGTCGGGATTCGACCCTGTATCGGCTCGCTTCGGGGATTACGCCATCGTCGGCTGGACCGCTGGTACTGGATCGATCGCCTGGCACTGGGTTTTCTGGCCGACGGCGTCGTCGTCAACTCCGACACCGTCAGAGACAATTGCATCCGGATGTTGGGCGTTAAGCCCCACAAGATTCGCCGGATTTATAACGGGATCCGACTCCCCAAAGTCCCGGATGGGGATCGGAAGGAATGTCTCCAATCCCTGGGCATCCGATGTCTTGGTCGGCCCGTCTTGTCCGTCCTGGGAAGACTCGACGACAACAAGTCCGTCGGCGATGTCCTTTCGGCGGTCCGTTTCCTGCTGGATCGCGATCGCCCGGTGACGCTATTGGTTGGCGGAAGCGGACCGTGCCTTTCGGCCCTGCAACTTCAGGCCCGCCGCGCCGGTATCGAAAATCATGTGAAGTTTCTCGGTCCCATTCGCGATGTTCCGATGCTGTTCCGATGCACGGATCTGTTGGTCTGTGCCTCACGATCTGAGGGTTTTCCGAATGTCGTCCTGGAGGCCATGGCCTCGGGTGTTTTCGTTGTCGCCACCGCGATTTCCGCCCATCGCGAATTGATTCAGCCCGGAAGAACCGGCGCCCTGTGTGAACCGGGAAATCCCCGGGCCCTGGCCGAGGCGATTCAGGAAGGGCTGGACCACCCGGACCCCTGCCGGGAGATGGCCCGCCAGGCCCGTGCCGAGGTCGAATCCCGTTTCGGCCTGGACACG
>PMBP01000507.1 GCA_003152975.1 Phycisphaerales bacterium
GCTGGATGGATTCATGGCCCTGGGGACAACCCTTCTTGAGGGGGTTCGGCTGGGAAAAGTCGTTGGTGATAACGGGCTTTCGCTGGCGGATCGCTTCCCCCCACAGGCCGGTTTTATCAACCGGATATATGATCGGCTTATCCTCAACCCGGCATTCCTGCATCGCCGAACGGGACCAGGCGTGCATGGTCAGGATCTTTTCGTCTTCGCTGACAAAGGCCAGGTATCCGATCGTACTGCCGGTCAGACGGACGGCTTCTTCCAGGGTGAATTGACAGAGAATCGTGAGCGGTTCGTCGGCCATCTGGTTGAGCCGATACAGCGTCTCGAGGCGCTGTTCGTTCAAATGGCTTTGGTCATACAGCACCTTATAGGCCGTTTCGCTTTCCTTGAGTTCGGCGGTGCGCTGACTGACGCTCTGTTCCAGCAGGATACTCCGTTCAAAGAGGGTATAGGCGTTCCCGGCCGTCTCCACGCTCCGCTCGACCCGCTCCATGAGGGTCTTCTTGATCTTTTCGTTCCGGGCCAACCGGGCCTGCAACTCGGCAATCTGCGCCAAAAGCGGCTCGACGCCGGGCCTACCTTCCGGAACAGGATGGGGTTGGACGGGCTTAGGCACGCCATTATCCTCCCAGGGCCACGCCGGTTAAGGTCTGGTTGACATGCAGGGCATTGAATTGTTCGCCGAAGGTGGAAAATCCCAGGAAGGGAACCTGGCTCAAAATCCGTTCGACGGATTCCACCAGGCCTTTGCTCTGACATTCGAGCCGCCGCTGGATACAGTCAAATCCAAGAATCAGTTCGACCTGTCCCAGATCCCGGCGAAGTCGATCCAGGCCGGTTTGAAGATTGCGGTCCAGATCCTGTCCCTCGGCCAGGGAAAAGACCAGCCCGTTGTCGATGGCGCAGTAAAAAGTCAGACTCCCATCGGGTTCGATTTTCTGAATCGACCTGATGTAATACTCCCCCCCGATCGAGAGAATCACCGGCCGTGCTGAAAACACCGCCGGTCCCAACTGATCCACCCGCAGCCCCAGTCGATCCGCATACGGCTCGGCGGCCGGCATCCCGTCAATTTCAATGACTCGCCGTCGGCTCGGGTCAGCTTCGGTAATGACCAGCTTGTCACGGGTCGGCTGAAAATGCTGTATCCGAAAAGTGCGAAACGGTACCCGCGGCTCGACCAGACACACCGCGGCTGCATCCGACAAAAATGTCCCATCGGCATAAATATGCGTTTTCTCAAACTTCAGGTCGTCGCCGGCCGAACCTCCGACCAGGGGCATGTTCTGAAATTGGGGATACAAGAGGGCTGTCACTTGCTCTTCCATTCGGGACAAGCCGTCGATCAACAGCAATCCGAAGGACTTGTCCGGCCGAAACCCGTCCGAACATAGCGATTTGGCGAAGGTCTCGGCCTGCCGGGCGTCAAACCGGCTTAAGGGAGATAAGATCCGTGTTCGCGCTCGAACCGCCTTCGACGACAGACTCGCCCCTGTGATACTGTGCTCGGTGAAGCCGTACAGCGACAACTCTCCGGCCGTGGTACACCCCAGCGTCTGGCCCGGAAATCGCTTCTTCATCGCCTCGGCCAGTCGCGACAGATCATATCGCGAACTGCAGTAAAACAGGACCATTTCGCTGTCATCCCGATGGATGGAGGCGAACAGTTCATCAACGGCCTGCTGTTCATCATGTTGGCGGCTGATGCCCACGCTGGCAACGGCTGATACGGTTGCGATGTCCGACATGGACGGTCTCCTGAAATCCTCGGTTCTGCGGACTGAAAGGGCGATCGCGTTCCGGAAAGACCATCCCCTTAGCCGCAGTGTTTGTATCGGACAATTCCCGCAGTCAATTCATCGGGTTTTCCACCGCTGGACTCACCCCAGACCGTCCGATAAAATCCGCCCGAAGGTAATTGCTATGAGGGTAATCCCTTCGGTTTGATTCGATCCGGCCGTTCCAATAATGACATGTCGAGCCCCATAAACTCCGTATTGACCCCGGGCAAAAGGGCGGTACAATTGGGCCCTGTGCGGCAACATCAGGATTCGCTTCTATGACCAAAACATGTAACAAACAGTATGAGGAGTCTCGAATGTCTTCAACACGAATCCAACGGCGCGATTTCCTGAAAGCGGCAACCGGCATCGGCATCGGTCTGTTCGCCTTGCCGCAGATCGTCCCGTCCTCCGCCCTCGGTGCCGACGGCACGACAGCTCCCAGCGAGCGAATCGGGCTGGGCGTCTTCGGCCTGGGGACCCAGGGCACCGGCAACATGCGTGCTTTTCTGGGCAACAAGGAAGTCCGCGTCGCGGCCGTCTGCGATGTCCACCAGACCCAGCTCCAAAAAGGCAAGCGGGTTGTGGACGAATGGTACAGCAACACCGATTGCGCCGGGTTCAAAGATTTCCGTGAGCTTCTGGCCCGCAAGGATATCGACGCCGTGCAGATTACCACGCCGGATCACTGGCACCCGCTGATTGCGATCGAAGCGGCCCGGCAAAAAAAGCACATGTACTGTGAAAAGCCCCTCGGCTGGAGCTTCCGCGCCGCCAAGGCCGTGCAAAAGGCCGTGCACGATAGCGGCATCGTTTTTCAATTCGGGACCCAGCAGCGGTCCGGCGGTTTTTTCCGGCAGGCCTGCGAGCTGACCCGGAACGGCAAGATCGGTCAACTCAAGACCATCCTCGTGGGCGTGCCCGGAAGTTGGACCTGCCCCAAGCAGCCAACCGAGCCGGTCCCGCCGGAGCTGGACTACGAAATGTGGCTGGGCCCGGCGCCGATGGCGCCGTATTGCTACGAGCGCTGCCGTCCCTATACCGACCCGCCCCGGAATCCGAAACTCAGCAGTTGGGGCGCCTGGAGCATCTGGTATTGTATCTCGGATTATTGCCTCGGCATGATCGGCAACTGGGGCGTGCATCATCTCGACATCGCGCAATGGGGCAACGGCACCGACCTCAGCGGTCCGACCGAGATCGAGGGCACCGGCGTTTTCCCGGTGGACATGCTCACCGACTGCGCCACGAGCTGGCAGGTCGAGAA
>PMBP01000112.1 GCA_003152975.1 Phycisphaerales bacterium
CGGGGGAGCGGCTCGACGAGGATGGCGACTCGTCAGACTGGATCGAACTTTACAACCTGTCGGGGGCCCCGGTGGAGTTGGGCGGGTGGATCCTGACAATCGACCCGGACCACAAGAAAGTCTGGATCATTCCCGCGGGCGTTTCGCTGCGGGTTGGGGAGTATCTCGTCCTTTTTGCGTCCGAAAAAAATCGCACGGCTCCGAATAAGCAATTACATACTGATTTTGTCCTTAACAAGGAAGGGTCGTATCTGGCGCTGATCGAGCCGGACGGCGTGACGATCGCCAGCAAGTTTTCGGGATTCGAGTTTGCCTTCGGGCAGTTCGGATATCCTCCGCAGGAAACCAATGTGTCCTACGGGCGGCTGGAAACCGATCTGCGGTACTTCTCCCGGCCGACCCCGGGCGCGGCCAACAACGGGGAATTTCTGGGATTTGTCGGGCCGATAACCGCCAGCCGCAAGCATGGTTTCTTTACGCAGGCGTTCGAGGTTCGGCTTAGTTGCCAAACGCCGGACGCCAAGATCCGCTTCACAACCGACGGCTCAAATCCCACGGAGGCCAACGGCGCCGACTACGATCCGGCCAAGCTGATCGCGATCGCCAAGACGACGGTCCTGCGGGCGGCGGCCTTCAAGACCGGCTACCAGCCCAGCCGCACGGAAACCAACACCTACCTGTTTCTGGACGATGTCATTCTGCAATCTCCCGACGGGGCTAAGCCGACCGAGGACTGGCCGGACCCGTATCATAGCGGCGGGGGCCAGTGGATCGACTACGGAATGGACCCGGAAGTGGTCACCGATCCGCGCTATGCCGGGCAGATGCTCGAGGCGATGAAGGCGATCCCGTCGATCTCGATCACCACGGACCTGGCCAACCTGTTCGACCCGGCCCATGGGATTTATGTCAACGCCTGGAACGATGGGCCCCAGTGGGAACGGCCCTGTTCCATGGAGCTGATTAATCCGGACAAGACGGAAGGATTTCAGGTTAACGCGGGGCTGCGGATCCGCGGGGGCTTTAGCCGGTCGGATCAGAATCCCAAGCACGCCTTTCGGCTGTTCTTCAGTTCGCGATACGGCGACAGTAGCCTGAAATACCCGCTGTTCGGCGACGAAGGCGTTTCATCGTTCGACAAGATCGACCTGCGAACGGACCAGAATTACTCGTGGAGTTTCCGGGGCCGCGGCGGGATGGACAACGGCTCCAAGAACACGATGGTCCGCGAGGTTTTCTCGCGGGACACGCAGGGCGAGATGGGCCAGCCCTATACCCGCAGCCGCCACTATCACCTGTACCTCAACGGCCAGTACTGGGGAATCTACCAGACCGAGGAGCGGTCCGAATCACGGTTCGCCCAGGATTACCTCGGCGGCGATAGTTCGCAATACGATGTGACCAAGGTAGACGCCGGGCCGTATACCGTCACGGCGACCGACGGGACGACGGACGCCTACCGAATTCTCTGGCATGCGGCGATCGACGGCTTTGACACCAACGCGGCCTATTACGACATCCAGGGCCTCAATCCCGACGGGACGCCGAACCCAACGAAGAAGAAATGGCTGGATGTGGATAACCTGATCGACTATATGGCGATTATCTTTTACACGGGCAATTACGATGCTCCGCTGTCGAACTTTTTGGGCAACCAGCGGCCCAACAACTACTTCGCGATCGTCAACCGCCAGGACCCGGACGGCTGGAAGTTCCTCTGCCACGACGCGGAGCACTCGCTGTTTCTCGGATGGGACCGGACCGGCCCGTGGGAAAACCCGGACCTGCGAATATTCAAGTATTTCAACCCACAATGGCTGCATCAACAGCTTTGCGCGAACCCGGAATATCGGATGCGGTTCGCCGACCGGATCCACAAGTATTTCTTCAACGACGGCCTGCTGACCCCCGACAAGGCGATGCAGCGGTTCAAGGCCCGGGCCGACCGGCTCCAGACGGCCATCCTCGGCGAATCGGCCCGTTGGGGCGACTCCAAAGTGAACAAGCCCCGGACCAAAGATGACGACTGGTTGCCGGAGATCACTCGGTTGTACGAGGACTACTTCCCCTATCGCACCGACGAGGTCTTGCAGCAATTGATCGGGCAGGGGTGGTACCCGACGACAATCGCGCCGATCTTCTACATCGGCCAAAAATACCAGCACGGCGGAAAGGTCACCCCGCCGGGCAATGTGCTGAACATTATCAACCCCAATATTACCGGGACCCTGTACTACACCCTCGACGGCACCGACCCGCGACTGCTGGCCGCGCCGCCATCACCCTCGTCGGCCCAGGCGGCCTCCGACCCTCCGTCGGCTCAGGGATCGACCGACCTCGGCGCGGCCTCGACCTTCCCGCCGGCCGATGACGATCTCGGAAACGCCGACATTGCCTGGATTACCGATACGGAGCTGGACAAGAAGTTCACCGACCTGCTGAAAGATCACGGGTACTCGGTCGATCGCTACGAGATGCTGATGCGGGGGCCGCTGGATCCGTATCGGGCAGGCATGCTCAACAAAGCCAAACTGATTATCATCAGCTCAGCGACGCTGGATATCAGCTATGACGACCCCGAGGGCTGGAACTCAATCACGACCCCGCTGATCCTGATGAACGCGTCGTTGGCCCGAAGCAATCGATGGGACTGGGTGGACTCGGCCGCGGCGATGTCCCACGAGCCGACGGACCTGTGGACGCCGGTTCCGGAGGATCTCCTATTCTTCGGCCTGTCGATGACCGGCGGAAACAGCGTCAATGTCGTCACCGGCAACACCACCTTCGTCCATGTCAACGAAGATCAGTTCGGCAGGCCCAACTACGGCAATCCCAAGGCCTTCCGCATCGACGAGGCGACTCCCTATCTGTGGATCGCCCAGTGGAATTCGTGGTGGAATGATCCGTTTTACTGGGGAACCGACCAGAAACCGGCCGGCGGACGCATGCTGTTGTCGATGGGTGGCGGGCTGGACACGCTCAAGCCATTCAACCTCAACTCCAGCGGCGAGAAGCTGTTCCTCAACGCCGTGGAGATCATGCTTCATTATGATGACCCGCAAGAGGTCAACTTTAGCCCCTATGTCTGGGCCGGTTGGGACGAAAATGTCATGTGGCCGGACAAGGAAGTGGAATTATTCGGCTATGTCTTCGACGACGGCATGTTGCCCGATCCCAATGAACTAACCTGGGTCTGGTCAAAAGTCGAAGGTCCCGGCGAGGTAACGATCGTTAAAGAAATCGTCGAGCCGCATGAATTCATATGGGGACCCTATACCTACCGATATGTCTTCACATTCCCGACCGTCTCGTTCTCGGAGCCGGGGATCTACGAACTGAAACTGGAGGCCTTCGACGGTGAGTTCTACTCGTCCGATACCACCGTCGTTAAGGTCCTGGAACCGGCGGCCTCATTGACGCTGAACAAAAGCACGAGGGTCAAGGCCCGTATTCTCGGCGAAGACGGCGTGTGGAGCGCGATGAACGAGGCGACCTACGGCATGGGCCCGGTCGCCGAATCGCTGCGCATATCCGAAATCCACTACCATCCCGACGGCGATCCCAACAGCGAATTCATCGAGGTCGTCAACGCGGGAAACCAATCGATCAACATTTCCTGGACAGCGTTCACCGAAGGAATTCACTTCGAATTCCCGGATATCGATTTGGCGCCGGGTAAGTATTCGGTCGTGGTGCGAAACCGGGCCGCCTTCGAAAAACGATACGGCACATCCATCCCCGTGGCCGGGGAGTACTCCGGAAATCTGGACAACCTCGGTGAGAAAATCGTCCTGCGCGACGCGATCGGCACGGTGATTCACTCCTTCAAGTTCTCCGACGGCTGGTACCCGACCACCGACGGACAGGGATTCTCGCTAACCTTCCGCAATCCAAAGACGACGGACCCGGCCGCGTGGGCCATGAGCTCGTCGTGGCGGCCTAGCTCACTGGTCGGCGGCTCGCCCGGCAGCGACGATGATGGCCTCGTCCCTCCGCCCGGCACAATCGTCATTAACGAGCTTCTGGCCCATTCGCACGATACGGCGGCCGATTGGATCGAGCTGTACAACACCCCGCTCGACACCGTCAACATCGGCGGGTGGTTCCTGTCGGACAGCAATGCCGATGATCCCAACCGGATGAAGTTCGAAATCCCGGAAGGCACGACCATCGGCGGCCATAACTACAGGGTCTTCTACCAGAACGCCGACTTCGGCAATCCGGCCAACTCCGCCTGCCATTCGCCGTTCGCCCTCAGCGAAAACGGCGAGGCCGTCTATCTGCGATCGCGGCTTGACAATGCGGGGCATTTCACCGGCTACTTCGCCGAGCAAAAGTTCGGCGCCTCCCTGGTGAGCGTTTCCTTCGGCCGACATGTCAACTCCGACGACAGCGTCGATTTTGTCGCCCAGAACAATATCACGCCGGACGAAACCAACGCCTACCCGAAGGTCGGACCCGTCGTGATCAGCGAAATCTACTACAACCCCCCCACCGGCGGGACCTTCGCAAGCGACGAGTACGAATTCATCGAACTGATGAATATCACCACGGCCCCGGTCACCTTCCAGTCGCTCGACAATGAACTCAATACCGACTTGCCCTGGGCCATCGACGAGGGAATCCAGTTCGTCTTCCCACTGAACACCACGCTGGGCGCGTACAAGCGAATGATTCTGGCCCGCAATTCCGCGGCGTTCGCCGAGCGGTTTGGCAGCGGCCTTCCGGCCGGAACCGTCGTCCTCCAGTGGACCAGTGGCAAGCTCAACAACGCCGGCGAAAAGCTGCAACTGTCCCAGCCCGGCGACAAGGTCGGCGCAACCCGATACTACATCCCGATCGACACCGTCAAGTATTCCGACCAGGCCCCCTGGCCGGTTTCCGCCGACGGGACGGGCCCTTCGCTTTATCGCAAGCTGCCGACCTTCCCCGGTAAGAACTATGGCAATGATCCGGCCAATTGGTCGGCATCGACACCCACACCGGGAAGATGAAACAGGAGTCAATTCTGGACTCCCGATTTGGCGGGTATGATCCAAGCCGTTCTACGGCGACCGAGATCTCGTTGTCATTCTGGGAATGACCCGGCATCCAGACACAAGTTCTGTCGTCCCTGGAGTAGCGACTCCCTTCCAGATGGGATCGACAACGGCATGCCGCCCTCATGGGAACAGCCGCCGGAAACGGTACCCCCCTGCCGGGAATTTTGCCCAATTTCCAAAAAAATCATTGCAGGATCGGAATTCGGGGATATAATGTCTCCCGGTATGAAAGAAAACAAGACATCCCGGCCGGCGCCGATCAGGATCGGTGAGTGCGTGTAAGGGGCCGGGAACCAGAGAAAGGGTTCGTAAAACAAATGTTGACCAAAGAAAAGAAGACCAGTGTCATCAGCGACTTCCGTATGGCCGAGACCGACACGGGATCGCCGGAAGTCCAGATTGCCATCCTGACCGAGCAGATCAACGAACTGACCGAACACCTCAAGATCCACCGCAAGGATCACTCCTCGCGTCGCGGGTTGCTGAAGATGGTCGGTAACCGCAATTCGCTGCTGAAGTATGTCAAGAACACCGACATCCAGCGGTACCGGACCATCATCACCCGTCTGGGCCTGCGGAAGTAACTCCTTCGCCCTGGCCGTTGACCCGGCTGATCGTCTTTCCGCCGATCGTCTCCGGGCCCCGCCCAAGGTCCGGCCCTACACAAACAAGAGTTTACCGATTCAGATCAGGAAAAGGATCCTATGTTTACCATCCACAAAATCCAGCGGACCATCGCAGGCAAGGAATTCACCCTCGAAACCGGCAAGATCGGCCGCCAGGCCCACGGGGCGGTCACCGTCCGGTGCGGCGAAACCATTATCCTGGCCACGGCCGTCACGGCCGACCCCCGGGAAGGCATCGACTTTTTTCCGTTGAGCGTTGACTACCGCGAAAAATACTCCGCGGCAGGCAAGTTTAAGGGCGGATTCATGAAGCGTGAAGGTCGGCCCTCGGAAAAGGAAACGCTGACGGCCCGCATGATCGACCGTCCGATCCGGCCGCTGTTTCCCGACGGCTACTTCGACGAAGTGCAAGTCCTTATCACCGTGTTTTCCTTCGACCAGCAGAACGACCCCGACATCCTGGGGATGATCGGCGCCTCGGCCGCCCTGGCCATCAGCAAGATTCCCTTCCAGGGCCCGCTGGGCGCCTGCCGGGTCAGCCGCGTCAACGGCCAGTTCGTGGTCAACCCCACATACCCCGAACGGGACCAGAGCGATTTCAACCTGGTGTTGGCCGGGCGACGCGACGCGATGAACATGATCGAGGTCGATGCCCACGAAGCCAAGGAAGAGGCCGTCACCGAGGCGATCGCCCTGGGCCAGACCATCATCGCGCAGGTGTGCGACATGATCGACGAGCTGGTGGCCAAGTGCGGCGTACCGAAGGAACTGCCCGAAATCGAGACCGACGCCGACGGCAAGATCACCTCGATGATCCGCTCCAAGATCGGCGGCAAGCTCCGCCAGGCGTATCAGATCACGCAGAAGGCCGTTCGGCAAAAAGCCGTGCGGGATGCCAAAGATGCGCTGAAGGAAGAACTGTTCCCCGAAGGGTCCCAGGCCAAGCCGATCTGTTCAGAAGCTCTGTTTGCCCGTCTGGTGGAAAAGGTCGAAGAAGAAACCGTCCGCGCCCTGATTCTCGAAGGCAAACGGCCTGACGGCAGGTCGCACGATCAGCTTCGGCAGATCTCGTGCGAGGTGAGTCTGTTGCCAAGAGCGCACGGTTCGGCCCTCTTTACCCGCGGCGAGACGCAGGCGCTGGTCTCGGCGACGCTGGGAACCGGCCGCGACGAGCAGATCATCGATGGCCTGATGGAGGAATACGGACAGAAATTCATGCTGCATTATTCGTTCCCGCCGTCATCGGTGGGCGAGGTGCGGCCCATCCGCGGCCCCGGCCGTCGGGAGATCGGGCACGGGGCGCTGGCGGAAAAGGCCCTCGAACAGGTCCGGCCCGAACAGACCGAATTTCCCTACACGATCAAGATTGCCTCGGACATTACCGAGTCCAATGGTTCCAGTTCAATGGCCTCTATTTGCGGCGGCTGTCTGGCCATGATGGACGCCGGAGTGCCGATCAAGCGGCCCGTGGCCGGGATTTCCATCGGCCTGGTCTCGGCGCCCGGGCGGCATGTGCTGCTGACGGACATCGTCGGCGATGAAGACCACTTTGGCGATATGGATTTCAAGATTGCCGGCACCACCGAAGGTATCACCGCCATCCAGCTCGACATCAAGTCGCAGGGACTGGACTTCGCCGTCATGAAGGAAGCCGTCTATCGCGCCCGCGACGCACGGCTGGAAATCCTCCGGATCATGGCCACCGCGATTGATAAGCCGCGAGCCACGATGAGCCCGTACGCCCCGCGGATCGTAATCATCAAGATTGATCCGGAATACATCGGCAAGGTCATCGGCCCCGGCGGCTCGATGGTCAAGGGCATCCAGGAACAGACCAAGTCCGTCATCGAAATCGAGGAAGACGGCACGATCATGATCAGCTCCACCGGCGGCAGCGAGGGACACCTCATTGCCAAGGGTATCATCGAGAACATGACCACGCCCCCGCAGGTTGGCCGCGTGTACGAAAATGCCCGCGTCGTCACCGTCAAGGAATTCGGGGCGTTTGTCGAAATGACCCCGGGCGTCGAGGGACTGTGCCATATCAGCGAACTGTCCGACGGTTACATCAAGAGCGTTGACGAAGTCTGCAAGGTCGGAGACCATCTTTCGGTCAAGCTGATCGCCATCGACGACCAGGGCCGGTTCAAGCTGTCCCGCAAGGCGGTGTTGCTGGCCGACAAGCCCGAAGGCCAAAACCCGGGGCCCGACCAGGGCCAGAGCGACCAGGGTCACGGCCAGGGCGGCCGTCCCCGGCGGGAAGAAAAAAATCGATCGGGCCATAGACCCCCCAATAACCCGAGGGTATAATACCGGCGAGCCAACCCCTGAGCAGCTCCCGGATGGGCTGTGGGGAGTTTGAGGAAAGGCCGGCCCGGATGGCCGGCAGGCAGCAGTGGGATTTTGTAAGGAGGCGATCATGGCCAAGGGCACCGTGAAATGGTTTGACCCGAAAAAGGGCTTTGGTTTTGTGATCAATGCCGACGGACAGGATGTCTTTGTGCATTACACCAGCATCGACGGGGGCGGATTTCGCTGCCTTCGTTCGGGGCAAGAGGTAGAATACGAAGAATTCTCCTCGGACAAGGGGCTGCAGGGCAAGGGAGTTCAGATTAAGGATCTCCAGCCGGAACCGGCCCCCGAACCGGAACCGGTCAAGACCAAGCCGGCCGCAACCAAAAAGAGTCCTTCCGGCAACCGCCGGACCCGCAAGTAACGGCGCCATTGGACTCGAGGGAACGGTAACATCGGTCCGGAACGGATTGCCCGGGCATTCTGGGATTTCGGAGACCAAGCCGTGATCGAGTTTGTGTTGGGATTGGCCTGTGCTTTGTTGTTGGCATTGGGAGGAGGGATTGTCGCGTATTGTTTCTGGCTGCGCCCCGATCGTCATAGACTCCGCCGGACCCAGCAGCAAGTCGAAGATCTGGGCCGCCTGACGGGTGGACTGGCCCATGAAATCAAAAATCCCCTCTCGACGATCAAGGTCAATCTGCAACTGCTGGGCGAGGATCTGCAGGCCTCGGACTCGCAGGTAGTGCGCTGGCGAAAAAAGCTGCAAGTCGTGCAAAAGGAAACCGACCGCCTGCAAACGATCCTCGACGAGTTTCTACGGTATATCGGTAAACCCGAACTCATTCCCATTCCCGCCGACCTTAACGGTATCCTCAATGACATGGCCGATTTCTTCGCACCCCAGGCCCAATCATCGGGGATCCTGATCCGCCGGGTCCTTTCACCCGAGCCGCTGATGGCCGCCGTCGATGTCAACGCCTTCAAGCAAATCCTGCTGAACCTGTTCCTCAACGCACAGCAGGCAATGCCGACCGGGGGCGAACTGATCCTGCGAACCGGTCAGGACAAGCGAACCGTCTTCGTGGAGGTCACCGATACCGGCTGTGGGATCGAGCCACAGAACCTTGACAAAATCTTCCTGGCATATTATACAACAAAGTTTTCCGGCAGCGGCTTGGGGTTGCCCACCGCCCGGAAAATCGTCGCCGCCCATGGCGGCACGATCACCGTCGCCTCGCAGGCCGGAAAGGGATCTTGTTTTCGGATCGACCTTCCCGCCCTGCCCGGATAGCCGAATCGGACAATGAAAACCAACGCCGCCATCTTGGTTGTCGATGACGAAAAGGACCACGCCGATGTCCTCGTCGAGGCCCTGCACCGGCAGGGAACACCGGTAGCGGCCTATTCCGCCGAGGACGCTCTGCGACAGATCGGCCAGCGCCGCTTTGATCTGGTGATCGCCGACCTCAATCTCCGTAGCGACAAGACCGGCCTGGACATCCTCGACGCCGCCCGGGCCAAACACCCCGACACGGTCGTGATCCTGATTACGGCCTACGCCTCCATCGACACCTGCAAACAGGCCATCCGCCGGGGGGCCTACGATTACCTGGTCAAACCCATCGATGTCGATTCGCTCCGGCTGATGGTCGCGCGGGCCCTGGCCTCTCGCAAGGGCTCCGAACCCGAAGGTGATTTTATCTTTCCCGGCGTCCGTAGCCGCAGCCCAGCCATGAAACGGATCTTTCATGTTCTGCGACGCGTGGCCCCGACGACCCTGTCGGTGCTGATCGAGGGCGAGTCCGGCACCGGCAAGGAGCTGACCGCGCGGGCCATCCACGACAACTCGCCGCGGCACGACAAACCCTTCCGCCCCCTCAACTGCGCAGGTCTCACCGAGTCCCTCTTGGAAAGCGAACTCTTCGGCCATGTCAAGGGCGCCTTCACCGGCGCCGCCGCCGACCGCAAGGGCCTCTTTGAAGTGACCGACAAGGGCACTCTGTTTCTCGACGAGATCGGCGATATGCCTTTGTCGATGCAGGCCAAGCTGCTGCGGGTCCTCGAAGACGGGCTGGTGTTTCCCGTCGGCTCGACCCGGCCCATCGTCGTCGATGTCCGCGTCATCTCGGCGACCAACCACGACCTGACCAAACTCGTCGAGGAAAAAAAATTCCGCCAGGACCTGTATTTTCGCATCCGCGGCGTGTCGATCACCCTGCCGCCGCTGCGGCACCGGCTTGAGGATATTCCGGAGTTGTTTGGTTACTTTCTAAACCAGACCACCACGGTTCTGGGCCGCGACATCCACCGCATCACCGAGGCGGCGATGACCATCCTGATCAACTTCGCCTGGCCCGGCAACATCCGCCAGCTCCGCTACACGGTGCAGACGATGGTCGTCATGTGCGACTCGGACACCCTGGATGCCCAGGACATCCCGCCGGAAATCACCCGCATCAAGCAGCTCGCCGGCCAGGTCCAGACCGATGTGGTCGCCGCCCCCGTCGCCTCCGCCGACGCTCTCTTCGGCAAAAGTCTCGAAGAGGTCGAACGCGAGCACATCGCCAATACCCTGCGCCTGACCCTCAACAACCGCGCCGAGGCAGCCAAGATCCTCCAGATCGGCGAGCGGACCCTCTACCGCAAAATCAAGGAATACAACCTCTAACACGGTTATTTCACAGGATTTTGATACGGTTGTCATTACTATCGTTTCGACCGGGTCGTACGAAACAAATGATCCTCGTGTCAGATTGCAGACTGTTATTGGCGTGACATTTTGGCCCGAGGCCTGACCCTGATCGAAACCCCCGTCGCACCGGGCACCACCGAATTCGTTGCCTGGCCGATTCTCAAGAAGGCCTTCCGCCACGCTGACCCGCGACGCCCTGCGGAACATGGGCCGCGATATCGCCGGAGCCAATGTCCTCATCTGCGGCGCCAGCTACCGCCAGGATGTGGCCGACACCCGTTACAGCGGCTCGGAAGTCGTCGTGCGAAAACTCACCGAGATGGGCGCCGAGATGCGGATCCACGATCCGTATGTCGAGCACTGGAACGAGATGGAAACTCAGGACAGCTACCCCGCCCCGGGGGCGAGCTTATCGCGGTTCTTCCGCAACCAGGCCGATCTGACCAAGACCCGGATTCTGCAGGATCTGCCGACGGCGCTGAAAGGCGGGGATGCGTTAGTTCTTGCCGTTCCGCATCAGCCCTATCTGAATCTCAATCCGGAGGATATCGTCACATGGGCTGCCGGGCCAATTGCGGTGATTGACTGCTTTGGGATTCTCAACGACGACCAGATTCGCCGTTACTTCGAACTGGGTTGCGAGGTCAAGGCCCTCGGCCGCGGCCACATTCACCGGATCAAGGAATCCGTTCGCGGCTCGCGAAAATAAACTTCGGTTCCGGCATCGCCTATCCGACAGTCACGGTCCCGGTCCGCGCCTTGAGGCATCGGTCGATCGACTCAATCATGCCCTTGCTGCCGGGTTTGGAGACTTGGGCGTCAGCGCCGACGGACTGGCCCTTTCGAAGGTTATCTTCGGTGATCAGGGAGGAAAACAGGACCACCGGAATTTTGGACAGGGCGGGATCCTCCTTGATCCGGCGGGTCAAGGTCAAACCGTCCATGCGCGGCATCTCGATATCGGTCAGGACCAGATCGTACGGCCCTTCCGGATCGTGGCGATGCTTTTCAATCAGGTCCCACACTTCTTGCCCATCGGTGCAGATCGTCAGGTTATCAAACCCCGCATGCGTCAGGATCTGCACCAGGTTGTTCCGCAGGATCGACGAATCGTCGGCCAGGATGATCCGCGAGGTCTTTCGTTCCGACGGGATGTCCGATTCCTGCATCTTCATCGTGCCGGCGCTCTCGACGCCGAGGATCTCGCCGACCAGCGTCTCGAAGTCCGCGACCAGTACAATCTGTTTGCCGACCTTGGCTATGCCGGTAACCGGAACTCGCATATCCAACAGGTACTTGGACGGCGCCTCGATTTCGTCCCAGCGCAGCCGATAGATGCGCTCGACATGATCGACCAGAACGCCGCAGGTGATCTCGTTGAACTCGACGATGATGATCAGCCCGTTGCCGCCGCGAGTCTCCTCGCCTTCCATATTGAAATGCCGGCCGAGACTGACCAGTGTCAGCACACGGTCCCGCAGCAGAAAACTGCCCTCGACGGTCGCAGGAGCATGCGGAATATAGATTGTTTTTTGCCGCTGGACAACCTCCCGGACCTTGGCGACATTGATGCCGAATGGCGTTTGTCCAAGCTTGAAAACCAGAAGCTCCATTTCATTGGTGCCGGCCTCAAGTAAGATCGTACTGGCCATTTCCGTACTCCTGTGACCGCCCCCCAAAGGGCGATGCTGTCATTCTCTGCCGGGATCCGGTCCCGCGCTGTCGCTGGAATATCGTCTGGTTTGTTATGGGGAATAATCCATTTTTCCGGGTTGTATGGACAGGTCCGATAACCGCAACAGATGGCAACCTCCGGACGGAAAATCACACCGACCGAAGTTCAACGCTACAATGGTCAGCATGGGCCAGGATGGAGGCATACCGGCCTTGACGGAAGGCGCCGGGATTGACCAGGGTGGTTGTCCCCAGCCGATCCTGCCCGACGGAATCGTGAAAGTGGCCGGACAGGGCGAGTACCGGCTGATACCGTTCGATAAAATCGCGTATCTCTGGGCTTCCCGAATGGCGATCGCCGTTGCAGTCGACGGCCGTATCCGACGGCGGCTGGTGGGAGACGAAGACCACCGGCCGATCGGACGGATATTGCGTTGCCAGCCAGTCGAGGCATCCCTTGACCATGTCGCGGGCATCGGCGGGCTTGGGGGCGTGGGGACAGGCCAGCCAACTGCACAGGCCCAGCAGCGTCCAATCCTGAAAATCCACCCGGCGGCAATGCAGATCGATCTTCGATTCGATCAGGTATTGATTGACGGAAGGCCCGTCACAATTTCCCGGAACGCCGAACACATGGGGGGTATAACGCTGCAGATCCAAAAGGACATTCCGCATCTCGCGGCGGCCGCCGAAGTTGGTGATATCGCCGGCAATCAACACCAGATCCGCCCGGGCCATCGCCTCGCCAATCGCCGGGAGGTAGTCCAGATCGCCATGAACATCCGCCAGTGCTATGATTTCCATACCGGATTCCGCCCGCCATGTTCTCGTTTGTGCATGGTCGCGATTATAGCTCTCTTGTTGGCCGGGTCAACGGAAATCGATGGCTCACCCCCCCGCTGTCCGGTACAATATGCCCTGAAATTGCCCGAAATCAAATTGTGATTCAAGGATTATCGCCATGATTGTTGTGATGAAACCCGGAGCCACTAAAGATCAGGTCCGCCATGTGATCGGCCTGGTCCGCGAGTTCGGCCTCAAGGAACATGTCATCGAAGGAACCGACCGTACGGTCGTCGCCTGCATTGGCGACAAACGGATGGTCGAGAAGGATGCCATCGAAAACGCCCCGATGGTCGAGCGGATCGTGCCAATCCTGGCCCCGTACAAATTGGCCTCGTTGGAGGTCCGCAAGACCCGCAGCGCTTTCGAGATCGGTCCACAGCGGTTTCCGCTGGGGGCCAACCGTGTCGGCGTCATCGCCGGCCCCTGTTCGGTGGAAAGCCGCGACCAGATCCTGCGGACCGCCGAGGCCGTCAAGGAGGCCGGGTGTATGGGCCTGCGGGGTGGCGCCTTCAAGCCCCGAACCAGCCCGTACGCCTTTCAGGGTCTCGGCTCCAAGGGCCTGGAGATCCTCGCCGAGGCCCGCGCTCAAACGGGACTGGCCATCGTCACCGAGGTCATCGGCCTCGAACAACTCGACGAGGTTGCTGAGATCAGCGATGTCCTGCAGATCGGCGCGCGGAACATGCAGCATTACCCGCTTTTGGAGGCCGTCGGCAAGGTCCGCAAACCCGTTCTGCTCAAGCGCGGCATGAGCGCTCGCCTCGACGAGTTTCTCCTGGCCGCCGAGTACATTATCAATGCAGGCAACAACCAGGTCATTCTCTGCGAGCGGGGAATCCGCACCTTCGAGGAATACTGCCGCAACACCCTGTGCCTGACGGCCGTCGCCGCCCTCAACGAGATGACGCATCTGCCCGTGATCGTCGATCCCTCGCACGGTACCGGCCATGCCCACTTCGTTGGGCCCATGTGCCGCGCGGCCGTGGCCGCCGGGGCCGACGGNNCCGATGGCGCCCAGTCCATTACCCCGGCGATGCTGTCGGACCTGATGGGCCAGCTCCGTCGCGTCGCTCGGGCCATCGACCGGGACATGTAATCCGTATCCGATCCAAACACAAAAGGCGTGCGGGAGAGACGCACGCCTTTTGCTTTTCGCTATTCGAGAACTGCATGAATTCAGTTTCACGCTCGATTCATGATCCGGCGGTATTAAGGTCTTGTATTTTCGTCCTGGTGCGCCGGATCGTCACGACCCTGTTTCCAGGTCGCGTCCGGTCCAATAGTCAATATTCAATGTACATTTTCAATTCTATTAGCTCACCTTCACGCGAACATTGAGATACTTCACCCCGTAACTCTTGGCCACGGCATGGTTATGGAAGAACAGGTCCAAACGATTGCCCTGGATCACCCGACCGCGATCCAACACCTTGACGGGCTGGCCGTTGCTATAACCGGGAATCATCATCTGGGTGCCGAAGCGGAATTTCTTGTCGGCGGCCACAAAGGTGTCGCCGGGACGAATGCGGTACATATTGGCCGTAA